>DASWQD010000001.1:0-7019 GCA_036398255.1 Gemmatimonadaceae bacterium
TTTCCGACACGGGTGAGCTCTCTCTCCACGGCACGGACACCTCCCAGATGGTGTCCGATTGTGATGCCGCAAAGCTTCCGTGTCACCCATCAACCGGTTTTAAACTCACCCATCAACCGGTCTGTACCCCGGGATCTCTAGTCTGAGAACTCTCGTCTCGGTTTTGTCGTTTCCCGCTCTCCTAAAGCCGGGCGAGCGCCGCCCGCGCCTGAGATTTGTAAACGCCGTCGTTGACGTCCGTCGACGGCAGCCGGAGCACAGTTTCGAACTCGGTCCGCGCTTTCGCTTTCTCGCCAACGTCCAGATAGACCTCTCCGAGATCGATCCGGTGGACGATGCGCTCCGGCTCCACGGCCACGGAGGTTTCCATGTAACGCACCGCCTCCTTCCAGCTTGCGGAGCCGAACACCCGACCGCCAAGGATGTTCCTTGCGACCATCCGCGTCAGGCTGTTGAGACGCATGACCTCGGCGTTCCACATTCCCATCACGTGAAGGCACCCGGGATGCTTCGGGTCGATGCGAAGGCATTCGAGCGCCCGGGCGCGTATCTCCGTCGCGTACCGAATGCGGCCGCGCGCGCTCTGGGCGAGTGCCGTCTTGCCTAGTGCCCGCGCCATCGAGAAGTGCCCGGCGGCATCTGCAGGGTTCAATGCAACCGCCCTTCGCGCATATTGTTCTCCGGCAGTGAACAGTGAGGTGCGGCGGGCTTGATCGTCACTGTAGGAGCCGATATCGATGGCCGAGCGCGATGCTTTCCAGAAAGCCTCGTAGCTCGAGGAATCGATTTTCGTGGCCTGGACGTAATGGTCGAGTGCGGGCTGGGCTTTCATCGCGACATAGTCGCGGTCGCCCATCGCGATGTGCTCGGCAGCTGACTGCGCGGTTGCGGTCGTAGCGGCCGACATGAGAACTAGCAGCAGGCGTATGAATCGCATTTCAAGTCGCAGGAGAATCGAGTGGCTCGTCGCTGTACACCGGTGGTGTTGAAATGATCGTTCCGCGACTCATCGAGCGGAAGCGCGAGGGCGGTCGGCTCGAGGAAGCCGAATGGCACGAGCTCATCCGTGAATACGCCGCCGGGAAAGTGCCGGACTATCAGATGTCCGCTCTGCTCATGGCGATTTTTTTCCGCGGGCTGGACCGGGGCGAGACGAACGCGCTCACCGACTCCATGATCGAAAGCGGAGGACGCCTCGAGCTTTCCCATATCGACGCCGCCCGCATCGACAAGCACTCCACGGGCGGAGTGGGCGACAAGGTCTCGCTCATCCTCGCTCCGCTGATTGCGTCACTCGGAGTTGCAGTGCCGATGATGTCCGGCCGCGGGCTTGGACACACTGGCGGAACCCTGGACAAGCTCGAGTCCATTCCGGGATTCCGAACAAACATCTCGCTCGGGGAGGCCGCCCGGCAGGTGGAGTCGATCGGATGCGCCCTCATCGGGCAGACGAAGGAAATCGCGCCGGCGGATCGAAAGCTCTACGCGCTCCGGGATGCGACGGCGACGGTCGAAGCGATTCCGCTCATCGCCGCGAGCATCATGAGCAAGAAGCTCGCGGAGGGTCTCACCGGTCTCGTCCTCGACGTGAAGCAGGGCTCCGGATCGTTCATGCCGGACCCTGATCGGGCGCAGGCGCTTGCGCGCGCGATGATACAGCTCGGGGCGGATCGAGGCTGCCCGGTTGTCGCGCTGCTCACCGCGATGGACCGGCCACTTGGATTCGCCTGCGGGAACGCCATCGAGGTGAGAGAATCGATCGACGCCTTGAGTGGCGCGGGTCCGGAAGATCTGATGGAAGTGACCTACGCACTAGGCGCCGAGATGCTGCTGCTCGCCGGTGCTGCTTCCAGTGCCGCGGACGCGTGGAGGCTGATGCGCGATTCCATCGGCTCCGGCCGCGCGCTAGCCAAGTTTGCGGAGATCATCGACGCGCAGGGCGGCGACGCGCGCATCGTCGACAACCAGGAGCTGCTGCCGTCCGCGCCGGTGAAGGCCGAATATCTCGCTGCCAGGGATGGGTTCATAAGTGAAATCGCGCCGCGCACCGTGGGGCACGGAGTGATTGCGCTTCGCGGCGGGCGGCGCACGATGGAGGACCGCATTGATCCAGCGGTTGGGTTCGTGATAACGGCGAAGCCCGGCGATCGCGTCCGGCGCGGCCAGATGCTGGCCACGATTCATGCGCTGGATGAGGCGGGAATCCGGGAAGGGAAGCGTTCTCTCTCCGAAGCGATCTCGATCGCCGACGCGAGAGTCGCCCCGCTTCCTCTCGTGTCGGTGAAGATCACGGGTGAAGGATTGAGCAAGTGGGAGAAGCCGGTCGGCTGAACCGTCGTGGAAGGCCGCGAGTAGATTCGTAGAATGGCCGACGCTCCTGGAAGTCGAAGGTTCAACGACGAGGAAGTTGCGCTCATCATCAAGCGCGCGGCCGAGCTGCAGCAGACTGAGCAGGTCGCGGAGGATCCCGCGCACTCGATGTCGCTCGATGAGGTGGAGCAGATCGCCCGCGAAGCGGGCATCGATCCCCGGCTGATCCGCCGCGCAGCGCAGGGTCTCGATCGGCCGACTGACGCCAATCGCCCATCGCCATGGGCAGGCGCGCCGACACGACTGGTGTTCGAGCGGGTGGTGGATGGTGAGATCCCCGTCGAAGCGTTCGAGCCGCTGGTGAATGAGATTCGCCGCACGTTCGGCGACAACGGCGTGCCGAGCGTTCTCGGGAGGACGCTTGCGTGGACCAGCACCCGGGGAGGCGGCAGGCGCAATTCACGCGGTCGCCAGATAGACGTGAGCATCGCGTCGCGCGGTGGCGTTACCACGATTCGCGTCGAGGAGGAGCTTGGGAATCTTGCCGGCGCTCTGTTCGGCGGCCTCGTCGGAGGTGGAGGAGGCGGGACGACGGGAATCACGTTCGGGATCGGCATGGGCGTGTTTCAGTCCGCGCCGCTCTCGGCGGCTCTCTGGGTCGCCGTGGCTGGCGGATTCTACATGCTCGCGCGCACGATCTTCGCGAACATGACAGCGAAGCGAGAGAAGCAGATCAAGGACCTGATAGACCGCCTCGAGGAACAGACCACCGCGAGCGTGGTGACGAACGCCGGTCAGGTCGGCGCCAGCTCGCCTCGCTCACTTGCTGCGGGTGAGGAAGCAGCCACGACGGGCTGACGCGCCTGCCAGAATCGCAACGCCTCGTCGTCGGTCCACGCCGGAAGCCTCGTCGCTGCGAGCGCATTTGACAGCTCGATCACCGTCGCGTAGCGGTCTTCGGGTCTTTTAGCGAGGCACTTGAGCACCACGGCCTCGAGTGCCTGCGGAACTTCCACTCGGGCGCGAAGCGACGGCGGAACAGGATCGTTTCTCAGGTGCTTGGCGATCATCTGGAACGCGCTCGTTGCGTCGAACACCATGTGCGCGGTGAGCAGGTAATACGCGACACAACCCAGCGCATAGATGTCGGCGCGTCCGTCTACCGGTTCGCCCAGGCTCATCTCGGGCGACATGTATGCCGGCGTTCCCGGAGTTCGGCCGACCGCTGTTGCGAGCGAATCGTCGGTATTCGTCTGCTGCACGGACTTCACGAGCCCGAAATCGAGAACCTTCACGAAATCATACCGGATTCCGCTCTTGCCGAGATGGATGTTCGCGGGCTTGATGTCGCGGTGCACCAGTCCGCGCTCGTGGGCCTCGGCCAGTGACTCGCACGTCTGGCGAAGAATGTGAACCACGCGCCGCGGAGGAAGCGGGCCTGATTCGCGAACGAGAGTCTCCAGGTCTACACCATCGAGAAGCTCCATCACGAAATACAGAGTGTTGTCTTCGGTAATGCCGAAATCGAACAGCTCGACCGTGTGAGGCGATCGCAGGTTTGCGGCGGCTTCCGCCTCACGATGGAATCGCTTGATCGCAAGCTCGGCCGATTCACCCTCCGCGGCGGCCAGCATCTCGGCGCGGATGAGCTTGATCGCCGCCGGTCGCGCAAGCATGCGATGCGTGGCCTTGTATATCTCGCCCATTCCGCCGCGCTTGATCAGGTCGCCGAGCTGATAGCTGCCCATCTCGCGCGCCTTGGTGACCTGCTTTCCCAGTCGCGACACCACACGGGATACAAATCCCGAGACCAGGGCGAGCAGAAAGTCAGGATAGTGCATCAGCATGCCGGCCTTCAGCGCATCCGCTGTCGACATCCCGTGCACGTGAGTGAGCGCCATCGTGAGCGGATTCATCGAAACACTGATGAGCGATGCGATGAGCATCGAGCGCGGGTCGACTGGAAGGACCGCAGCGAAGAGAAGCACGACGACACCGACCCAGCTGATCTGCACGTGCAGTCCTTCACCAGCTGGAAGTCCCCAGTGCAGCACCATGCCAACGGAGAAGCAGCTGACGATCATGTAGACGAGGCCAACCTTGAGGAAAAACTCCGGCGGCTTCTGACTTCGTCGCATCACGAGCCACAGGCCGAACGACGCGATACCGCTCGCGTAGCCGAGCCACTCGGATGCCTTGATTCCCGGCCACGTCTGTCCCGGATGGAGTGCCGGCCACGTGAGATGCCACAGTATGGTCGCGGCAATCCACAATGTGCCAGCCAGGAGGCACATGATCTTGAGCCGGTCCGACGCTTCTCTGAGCAAGTCCTTCGGTATCTCCCGCTTCCTGCTGCGGGTGGACGTGAGGACTCCGGGCGTGCTGGCCTGCGGTCCGATCAGTACCGGTGAGGGCATTCTAAATAGTTGCGGGTGTGAGCCCAGACTATGGCTCGACCCGCTTTCGCACAAGTTCCGATCCGTACCCGCTCATTGCCCTTTCGTGCGCGGCGCTCTAATCATTTGCACCCATTTTTCGACGGAGACAATGCGCCGCTGTCTTGTTGTGGTTCTGCCGCTGATGCTCGTCTCGTCTGATGCCATGGCCCAGGTCACGGATGCGCCGCAGCGAGTCAGCAACGCGACAATGCTCGTCGTTAACGCCGCTCTTGGCGGATTCACCGCGGGGCTGTGGCGAGCTGCGGCGGGCAAGCCGTCGTGGACGGCGTTCGGGCGAGGCGCCGCGGCAGGAACCGTGGTGTTCGCCGGCAAGCGCATCATCGGTGAGGCGACGTCTCCCGCGTGGTGGTTTGGCCGGCAGCTCGCGGCAGTGGGCAGCTCCGAGGTAGCCAATGCCGCTCAAGGGAAACCGTTTCTACAGACTGCGGTTTTGCCTTTGGGTCCGCTCCGGATTCACATCGACAGGAGCGCCAGGCGAAAGGTGTCGCCGCGCCTCGACCTCGCGTCTTCGATCGCCACGATCGCAGTAGCGTCGCAGGATGGATCCCGCTTTGCCATTCGCGAGTCGGTCAGCACGGGCGCAATCGTTTTCCTCGTGCCTGAAACCTCTAACGAAGTCGGTCGGAGCTCTGCCGGTGTAGTGACCATCAGCGAGCTTGCTCCGGATGGAAAATTTCCACCGCTGGAAGGGAAGCGGAGCGTGCTCAGTCACGAGATCGTACACGCATCCCAGTACGATTTCGGATTCTCGGCATGGGGCGACGCAATGCAATCGGCGCTTGCGAAGCGGAACTCCTGGGGCAGAAGGATTTCCAGCTTCGTCGACATCAATCTCGCGCTGCCCATCCAGCTTGGCGCAAACGGGATCATCGACTACGAAGATCGGCCGTGGGAGAGGGAAGCCGTGTCGCTCGCCGCCAATGGGCGATAGTAGTCAGCTGCTGCGGATGGCCGCAGCGATTGTGAGCTGTGCGGTGAGTGTTTCATGCCTCGAGTCGGTCGAGCCGACTCCGGAATCGACCGTACTCTCGATTCAGCCGCTGACGCCGTACGTGCGGGGCGTCGAGACCGCCACGTCTTCCAGGTTCCAGATGGAATTTCGCATTCGGAACAATGGAACGCGTCCGGTCTACCTCGATCTGGCGTACCGGCGTTTCGAGAAGCTCGTCGACCAGCGGTGGGAGCTGGCTGCCGAGACCACGGCCGCCCCATTCACCGCAGTGCGAACAATCCAGCCCGGAGTGCAAATCTCGGTGGTCTTCTCCGTGGTGCACACCCGGGGGTCTTCGTCGTTCGAGTTGATCGAGCACGTTCGCGGTCTATATCGTGCGCGCCTTCGTCTCGCTTACAATCCGGGCGGAACCGATCAGGTACCGGTGGAGGATTCGTACTCCCGGCCATTCGCGGTCACCGAATAGGACCTTTGTGCAGAGCGGCAGCGTCTACGTTCGGTAAAACGATGCGGCGGATTGATCTGATGAGGGACGGAAAGACAATGTGAACCTAGCGTCGATGCGTCATCATCCGGGATGGCGGGGGACCTTCTAGATGCGGACCTCCAGGCTCGGTGATCGGAGCCTTTTACGAGGTATAGAACACGCTTGGCTACAATTATCTCGAGAGCGTCTACTGCGAGGCGATGCTCCTGGAACTAGCGAACAGGCGCCACAAAACTGTCGCTCAGGCTGCTGTCCCGATTTTCTACAAGAGCTACACGCTATGTACGCATAGAGTTGATTCTTCTGGTCGAAGACAGGCTCGTCCTGGAAATCAAATCCGGTCCAACGCTCCCGACGTCTGCTATCAGGCAACTCTATAACTACCTGAAGGGAACCAGACTCGAACCAGGCCTGTTGCTTCACTTTGGCCCCGAGCCAAAGTTCTATCGACAGCTGTTGACCCAGAAACAAATCAAAAAAGAAGCGGACCAGTGACTCTTTTCTACCGTCCCTGATCCGCTTTATCCGTTAGATCGCTTTTCCGTGCGCGTTTCCGTTCCTGATCAGATATCGAGGTTGGAAACGAACTTCGCGTTCTGCTCGATGAACAGCCTTCGTGGCTCCACCTCGTCGCCCATCAGCGTCTGGAAGGTCTGGTCGGCGAGCACTGCATCCTCCATCGTCACCTTGAGAATCGTGCGCGTCTCCGGATCCATCGTCGTCGACCACAGCTGACCGGGATTCATCTCGCCGAGTCCCTTGTAGCGCTGGATGTTGACTGATCCCTTTCCATCACCGTTGCCGAGTCGCG
>DASWQD010000002.1:0-3232 GCA_036398255.1 Gemmatimonadaceae bacterium
TCTCCCCCCAGCACGCGCGCCGCGCGCGTGAGGTTGATGCCCTGGCCACCCGCTCGCACTCTGGGCATCTCGACGCGATTGGCGTCATCCCAGCAGAGCGTTTCCGCTTCGAACAGGTAATCGATGGAGGGATTGGGTGTGATGGTGAGGATCATTGATTGTTATTCACCGCGAAGGCGCGAACGCCGCGAAGAACCGATCTTTTTCACCACGGAGAACACGGAGGACACGGAGATTCGTCCGATAAAGCAACTCGCATTTCCCGATTTGAAATAAAATTTGAAATTCCAATGCACGTCAACGGTCTTCGTGCGCGCGAGCTCCGTGTTCTCCGTGTGCTCCGTGGTGAAAATTCGTTCTTCGCGCCTCTTCGCGCCTTCGCGGTGAACTCAAAGCTTGATAAAGATCTTCTTCCAATAAAACACCCACATGATCGCGAGCCAGAAGAGTACGAAGGTGATCGCGAAGAAGAGTGATGCATTGATCGGCGTCGCCCAGGAGAGGAAGTAGTTGCGATAGATGAATGTTTTCAGCGCGACGTCGTCCGGACCGACCTTGATCATGTTCATGACGCGGGCGAACGCGCCAGACAGCCAGAACACGGCGAGGGCGTTCATGCCGAAGACGATGAACGGCTTGGCCCACGCGCGGTAACCCTGCATGTCGATCAGCCAGTAGCAGAGCGCGAACAGCTGGCAGCCGATGCCGGCGGTGAAGATGACGTACGAGCTGGTCCACAGGCTCTTGTTGATCGGGAACACCCACCCCCACATGCCGCCCACCATCATGCCGACGAAGCCGGCCAGGAAAAGGCCGAGCGCTTTCTCGGTCTGCGTGCGATCGGACTTGAGCCATGTGCCTGCGAATGCGCCGAGCAGCGCGGTGCCGATCGCCGGCATCGTGCTGAGCAGTCCTTCCGGATCCCAGGTTCTCGCGGATCTCCAGAGGTGTGCTTCGGTGAAGACGACGCGATCGATGTAGGCGCCGAAGTCGAGGCCCGGTTTCAGCACGCCGGTCAGGCCGCCGGGCACGGGCACGAGCATCTGGATGAACCAGTAACCGAAGAGCAGCGTGGCGAGCGCGATCAGCCGACCTTTGATGGTCTCGATGTAGAGATAGATCGCCGACGCGAACAGGTAGGCGATCGCGATGCGCTGGAGCACGCCGGGTATGCGGATCGTGGAGAAGTCGTAGCCGACCCACGGGAAGCTGTGCAATGCCAGCCCCGCGAGGAAGATCAGCGCGGCGCGCTTCGCGCTCTTCAGCATCAGTTGATTGCGCGACGCTCCGCGCTCGAGCATGCGCGCGTACGAGAGCGTCATGCTCACGCCGACGATGAACAGGAAGAACGGAAAGATCAGATCGGTCGGCGTCCAGCCGTTCCAGGCCGCGTGCTCCAATGGATCGTAAATGGTGGACCAGCTGCCGGGATTGTTGACCAGCAGCATGCTGGCGATGGTGATGCCGCGGAAGGCATCGAGGCTTTGCAGCCTCGTTGTTTGCGAGCCTGCGAGCTTGGGAGCCTGCGGGGCTGCGGCTGGTGTGGCGACGGTTGCGGTCATGGGTCCAGCTCCACTGTGTATGCGCCGACGAACACCATGAAGCGCATCACATCGATGATGTTGCGGCCGTTGTAGCGGATCGCGTGCGACGTCGTACGCTCGACGATCGGTAGATAAGCCAGGATCTCGGCCGGGCGGTAACTCTTGAACGTGACATCGAGCCGCACCGGGTTCGCGACTTTGTATGGCTTGAACGACGCGCGGCGTTGCAATGCCGCCTTCGTGCGCTCCTTGATCAGGTTCTGCGCAGCTTCCGGCGTGGACGTAATTGCAGAATGGAAGCCGATCGCGCGCTTGACGACGGCGGTTTCGACGTCGCCCAGAACCGACTTCAACTCGGCGGTGGCAATGTCATCGCCCGTGATCAGGACGACGGGCACGCCGTAGTACCCGGCAATCGCCGCATTCACCCGCGATTCCGCGGCCGGCGAGCCGTTGATGTCGATACCCGCGTAGCGCGCGCTGGACATCGTGTGGGCGCGGACGCCCTGCGGATTGGCCGTCCCGGAGTGGTAGCCGATGAAGATCGCGGCGTCGAACGTGGAATCGATCCCCTGCATCATCGACAGCGGCCGGGGCGAGGACCGTACGATCTGCACGTCGGCGGGGAAGCGCTCGATCAGCAGGTTCTGCATGTTGCCATGCGAGTCGCTGACGACGATCTCCGTGGCGCCGGCTTCTTTCGCGCCGTTGATGGCGGCGAGCGCTTCGGCGGTCATGAATTCGCGGAAGCGGGCGTATTCAAAGCCGGTGGGGCTCAGCTGCTGGTCGGAGACGACCCCGGCGATGCCTTCCATGTCTACTGAAATGTAGACTTTGAGCTTCTGTGCGTGGGCGGACCCGAAAGTGGCCAGCCCCCACAATCCACTTATGACCGCTAACGACAGCGATTTGGCGAATCTACGCATGGCACCGATATTGGTGGACGGGAGCAATGTGCGAAAAGCGATTTAGAATACCACGTAGTATGGGCCAAAAGTAAAGGTGGAGAGCGTCCCCTTATGGTGAACCTTCGGCACATTAAGGTCGAGAAGCGGCCGCGCAAGCTGCGCTTCACCGGTCGTGTCCTTTACCTCGTCGACGATGCCGAGCTCATGAAGCGGCAGCTGAGCGGCGAGGATATCGAGCTTACGCCCGAGCTGAAGGCCAAGCTGCGCGATCAGATCTCGACCGACGAAATAACGCCTGCCTATATCTGTTATTACTTCGATGAGACCCTGGGCGAGTTTCCGTATCTCGGATTGCGCGCCTCGGGCGAATTCCCGGTTGCCCGCGGGCTGGTCAGGAAGGGCGGCTTCGTCTGTTCGGTGAGCGGCAAGCGGCGCGGCAAGGGCAGCTCGCGCGAGCAATCGCCGTACGCGGAGCTGATGGCCGGCATCCAGGTCGTGATTGCCGAGAAGATCGAGCGCATCTACAACGAAAACTGCCAGAACCTGGGGATGCTGACGTCGACGGACTTTTCGCTCATCGATCGCATCAAGAGCGGCGAGGAGATCGATCTGTCGGCGTTTACGGAAGACGTCGACGCGATCACCAAAGACATCATCGAGTACGGCGGTCTGTTCGAGTACAACGTCGCGCGCATGCAGGGGCTGGTGACGCCGCCTTTGCACGCATCGCTCGGAGCGTCGGGAAACGGGGAAACGGCGAAACGGGGCGACGCCCAGGAC
>DASWQD010000003.1:0-4321 GCA_036398255.1 Gemmatimonadaceae bacterium
AAGTCCCTTTCGCGCAAGCGGAACCAGATTCCGCTCGTCCCTCGCGAGCGTGATCGACTTCATCGCTACCTCGGAAGCGACCCGCGAGCGCGCCGGCACGTTCACGACCGTGTCCACCGCTTCGAGCTCCACGAGCCGTCCGGTGCGAAGGCCGGCCTGCGCTTTCATTCGCAGGACGCGCCTGACTGACTCGTCGATGCGTGCCTGTGTTATGCGCCCCGACTCGACGGCCGCGACGACAGTATTGACTGCCTGTGTCACATTGTTCGGCATCAGGAGGATGTCCGCCCCCGCCAGCACGGCGAGCACGAGCGGCTCTGTCGCGCCATACCGGTTGGCCACTCCTCCCATCGTCATCGCGTCAGTGACGAGCAGGCCCTGGAACTTCATCTCCTTGCGCAGGACGTCCGTCATGAAATATGGAGCGAGCGTCGCCGGCGGGGCGCTGTCGCCTAGAATTCCGGTGACGGCGATGTGTGCAGTCATGATGGCATCTATTCCGCTGCCCACCGCGGTGCGGAAGGGAGGCAGATCCACAGAGTCGAGATGGGCCCGGCTCGCGCGAATCGAGGGAAGCCCGATGTGGGAGTCGGTCTCGGTGTCGCCGTGTCCCGGAAAATGCTTCCCTGTGGCCATCAGCCCGTTCTCGCGGGCACCGCGGATATAGGCCGACGCAAGCTTCGAGACGAGCGCCGGATCCTGCCCGAACGACCGCACGTTGATGATGGGGTTGAGCGGGTTCGCGTTGACGTCGAGCACCGGTCCGAACGTCAGATGCACCCCGACCGCCCGCGCTTCGGCGCCCAGGACCTTGCCGAGCTGATACGCGAGATCCTCCGAACCGGTTGCGCCGAGCGCCATGACCGGTGGAAATACTGTCCCGCCACCCTGCGGCAGCATCGAGGGGAGTGCGTACGAATTCCCGAGCCGCATGCCCGTGCCGTTTTCCATGTCCGAGGCGACGAGCAGGGGTACGCGGGCCAGCCGCTGCATGTGGTTGAGCTTCGCGGCATAGCTGTGAGGAAGGCCAATCGAGAGGATGAGTCCTCCGACCTTGTCGTCTTCGACCCAGGCGCGGACCTGTTCGTACTCCGGCGAGCCCACGGCAGCGTATTCACCGGGGACCCAGGGCATGATGAGCTGAGCGACACGCTCCCTTGGGGAAAGAGATGCGAGTGTTGTCTCGACCCACGCGGAATCCTGCCTGGTGAGCTTCACTAGCGCGCCGGGGTAGGAAGCCCCAAGAAGTCGCTGCGAGGACGCGTCGATCGAGCCGGAAGAGGTTGAAGTCACCGCGGGAGCGCATGCCACCGTGGCCAGAACCAGGGTCAGTAGACGACGGTCCATCATCGATAATCGTTGTCGGAGCGGGTTATTGCTGCGAGTGGCAGCGGGCGAGCATGCCAACGTACGAGTCAATCATTTTGGTGTCAAATTCGCGTCGATTTCGATTCCGGCGTGTTTCCCCCACCGGGATGCCTGTTGCCGACTTCAGCGCGAGACCTTAGCGTACGCCTTGCACCGTGAGGGATCGATCCTTCTTCGGTGTTTTGTGTAGTACAAGCGACCACGCGACACGAAACGCTAAACCCGGACAGGGGAGTAGCTCCTAGATGCGAAAGTACGGAATCATCGCAGCCCTGCTCCTCGCGGGCGCTGCGTGCGAGTCGGGCAACGATCCTGACCTTCCAGTAACCACCACCGTTCAGGTCACCTCCACGCCGGCGCAGATCGCGGTAAACGAGACTGCCCAGGCGAGCGCCATCGTGAAGGACCAGAACGGCGATCCAATGACTGGAAAGACGGTCACGTGGAGCAGCCTCAACCCGACGATCGCAACCGTCAACTCGAGCACCGGCCTGATTCGTGGTGTCGCGCCCGGGAACGCAACCATCCAGGGCACCGTCGACGACGTTACCGGCTCGGCCACAGTCACCGTTATTCAGCCGTCGCAGGCCTGCGCCAGCGGTCCGACGACTATCGACCTGGCGACGGGCGGAGTGCGCGTGGTCAGCTCGCTCGATTCGAAGGGGTGCATCAAGATCGCGTCGACTTCCGCGGCGTCGCAGTATGTGGTGATCGCGGCGAACACGAACGCAATTCCCGACGTGGTCGTCAACTACACGATCAAGTCCGACGAAGGCGAGACTGTACCGACCACGACCATGCTCGCGAGCCCCTATCGCTTCGTCTACGATCTCCCCCTCGAGGCGGCCAATCAGCCGGGTGCGCTGCAGGCGTCGTTCGAGGCGAAGCTTCGGCGCATGGAAAGGCGTGAGCTCGACCTGAAGGCTGCGCAGCAGGCATACGCGGCGCGCGCAAGCGTGCGCGCGAGCAAGGGAATCAACTACTCGGTGAGCCTCGTGGTTCCAAACGTCGGAGACACGAGAACGTTCAAGGTGCCGGCGAAGTTCGACGCCAACGGCACGTACGAGGGAGGCGGGTGCACGCGCTTCACGGAGGCGACGGCAACTGTGAAGTACGTCAGCTCGCGCCTCATCGTCTATCAGGACAACGCGTCACCGGCGAACGGATTTACGACGACTGATTTCCAGGAAATCGCGACGGAGTTCGACAACCTGATCTACCCGACAGATGTCGATTACTTCGGCACGCCGCTCGATCTCGATGACAACCAGAGAGTCATCATCCTCTACACGCCGCTCGTGAACAAGCTCACTCCGGCTGGTGAAACCGGATTCGTCGGCGGATTCTTCTTCGTCGGCGACCTGTTCCCGACAGGAACCGGGGCGGGGCAGTGCCAGCAGAGCAACGTCGGCGAGATCTTCTACGCGCTGGCGCCGGATCCGACTGGCTCCGTCAACAACAACCCGAGGACCACCGCCAGCGTCCGCCAGGGAACCCGCGGCACGATCGCTCACGAAGTGCAGCACATGATCAACGGCTCCGAGCGCATTCGTCATCCGGTGACGGAAGAGCTCGAGGCGACGTGGCTCGACGAAGCGTTGTCGCATTTCGCCGAAGACATCAACGGCCGGGTGCTGCGCGGATTCACCAACGAGTCGGGCAATTACAACGACGCTCAGCTGCACGCGAACATCAACGATTACAACGCGTTCTTCTACCAGAATTTCGCGCGGTTCCGACTGTATCTCGCAAATCCCGGGAAGTATTCGCCGACGAGCTCGATGGCCGATACGTCGCTTGCGGTTCGCGGGGCAGCGTGGGCACTGCTGCGCTACACGGCTGACCACTACGCTCCGGGCGGCGACGTCAAGGCGTTCATCAAGTCGCTGGTGCCGGGGCCCGATACCGGCGTCGTGAACCTGCGGTCCAAGGCCGGAAACGTTTCCTTCGACTCGCTCGATACCGGGTGGCTTGTTGCAAATACTGCCGATGATCTCGGCATCCCCGGTCTTGCGACGAAGTACACTTACAAGACGTACAACATGCGCGACGCAGTTTCCAGGGCGACGAACGGCGTTCCGGGTTATCCGCTCAGCACGGCGACGATCACTGGATCGGGCTTTGTTGCGGCGAACCTTCAGGCGAGATCCGCATCGGGCAACTACTTCGTCTTCGCGCGAGCAGCTAACGGTGCGGCGCGGACGTTCAGGTTCCTGAATACGGACCAGACTACGGCCGCGTCATTCTCGGGCGCGAACTTCATCGTGCTCAGGACACAATAAGTAAGTCCAAAACTGCTGGGAACTGCATTTAACCGCTCGGCGGTTAATCCCGCCTTTCTACTTCTTTATTGGCGTGACCCGGCCCTTCGAATCGATTTCCATTCGGGGGCCTGACGCACTGTCACGATAGACCGGCATCGTTCCGCCCTGCTTGCTCGTTTCGCCGGTGAGCGGGGGCATTGGGTCGCGCGAAGCGGGAGGATTTTCCCGCCGGCCCTCACCCGTAACCGCAGGCGGCAATGAAGGCGTCGGGGGAGGAGGCGTGACACTGTCCTGAGGAGTCAACGCCGAATCGACACCGATCGTGTCGCCCGGCGATGCCTTCACCGTGTTGTTCGGCAGCTCGGACGTGTCTGCTACATCAGGCTTCCTGTCGCCGCAGGCAATTGCCGCGGCCATCAGCGAAGCGATTGCAGCTCGCTTGAGTGATTTCATTTCATAACCGGAATTCGGGTTGTCTGACCAGTCCGGCTGACCTCGAACCTCGGGCTTTCAAGTCTCTCCCAGATTTCAGCCGGCACACCGACGTTCAGCTGCGATTGAACACGCGCTGCAGTGCCGGGGATCGTGTACGGGTCAGCCGCCTTCACATTGACGGCATAGCCGACATCCGCGATCGACTGGATCGTCATCGCGCTGAGTGGATTGAGCAGCCCAACCGGCACACTCGC
>DASWQD010000004.1:0-3673 GCA_036398255.1 Gemmatimonadaceae bacterium
TGCGCCGCGTAGTCGCCGGCGCGCTTGCCGAAGACCAGCAGGTCGGACAGCGAGTTCCCTCCGAGGCGGTTGGCGCCGTTGATGCCGGCGGCACACTCTCCCGCCGCGAACAGGCCGGGCACCGTCGACATCTGCGTGTCGGCGTCGACGTACACGCCGCCCATCACGTAATGCGTGGTCGGGCCGACCTCCATCGGCTCCTTGGTGATGTCGATGTCGGCGAGCTGCTTGAACTGATGGTACATGCTCGGGAGCTTCTTCTTGATGTGCTCGGGAGCGTTCGAGATCTTCGACTTGATCCACGAGATGTCGAGAAAGACTCCGCCGTGCGGACTCCCCCGCCCTTCGCGCACTTCGCGCATGATGCATCGCGCAACGTGGTCACGCGTCAGCAGCTCTGGCGGGCGGCGCGCGTTCTTGTCGCCCTGCACGTAGCGCCATCCCTCTTCCTCGTTATCCGCGGTCTGCGAGCGATAGTTGTCGGGAATGTCGTCGAACATGAAGCGCCTGCCTTCCTTGTTCACGAGAATCCCGCCTTCCCCCCGCACACCCTCAGTCACGAGAATTCCACGCACGCTCGGCGGCCACACCATTCCCGTCGGATGAAACTGCACGAACTCCATGTCCTGAAGCGCGGCGCCGGCTCTGTACGCAAGCGATTGACCATCACCCGTGTATTCCCAGCTGTTGCTCGTGACGTGAAACGCGCGGCCGATGCCCCCTGTCGCAAGCACGATCGCTTTCGCCTCGAATAGCCGGAATCGTCCGCGTTCGCGATCGTATGCGAGCGCTCCGGATATGCGGTCTCCATCCTTGAACAGATCGATCACCGTGCATTCCATGTGCACGTCGATCCCGAGGTGAATCGCATGATCCTGAAGCGTGCGGATCATCTCCAGGCCGGTGCGGTCGCCGACGTGAGCGAGGCGCGGATATTTGTGCCCGCCGAAATTTCTCTGGAGGATGCGGCCGTCACTCGTGCGATCGAACACCGCGCCCCACGCCTCTAGCTCGCGCACGCGATCCGGTGCTTCCTTGGCGTGCAGCTCCGCCATTCGCCAGTTGTTCATGTACTGGCCGCCGCGCATCGTGTCCGCGAAATGCACGCGCCAGTTGTCGCGGTCGTCGACGTTGGCGAGCGCAGCTGCGACACCTCCTTCGGCCATCACCGTGTGCGCCTTTCCGAGAAGCGACTTGCACACGAGACCAACCCGGGCTCCGCCACTCGCTGCTTCGATCGCGGCGCGTAATCCAGCTCCTCCTGCGCCTACGACGAGAACATCGTGACTATGGGTTTCGTATTGCGGCATCTACAGGAGCCGGAAGTCTGTCCACACGCCCATCGAGAGCAGGCGGATGTAGATGTCGCAGAACGCAACCATGAAGAGGCTGAGCCACGCCCAGCGCATGTGACCGCGATTGAGACAGCTCGCGCAGTCGTACGCTTTTTTTCGGGCCGGTGCCGATGAAAGCCGATCGAGATAGCCGCCAACGAGGTGGCGGAATGAATGACATCCGAGAGTGTATCCGCCGAGCAGGACGACGTTCGCCGTCAGCAGGATCGTACCGATTCCGATGCCGAATTCCTCCGCGCCCGTTGCGGGATTCGTGAACCACATCGCCTTCCATGCATCGTGCGCAAGGAAGACGAGGAAGATCAGGGCGAAATAGAGGAAGTAGCGATGAATGTTCTGGATGATGAGCGGAAAAGAGCTCTCTCCGCGGTATCCCTTTCTTGGCTCACCTACTGCGCAGCTCGGGGGATCGGACCAGAAGGCCTTGTAGTACGCGCCCCGATAGTAGTAGCAGGTAAAACGAAATCCTGCCGGAAACGGCAGGATTATCAGAGCCGGCGAGAATGGAAGGAGCGCCGGCCACCACAACGGCTTCGGTCCGAACCACGCGTTCGGGGAATCACCGAGGAGAAGCGGCGAGTAGAACGGCGAGAGATAATTGCCGTGCTCATAGTGGGCGTTCTGGAACGCGGCCCACGTTGCGTAAGCGAGAAAGCTCGACAGGATGACGAACACCACCGCGGGCTGGATCCACCATGCGTCGCGTCGCATGGTTTCTCCCCAGCCCCGGCGCCGAATCTGAACTACATCGACGCCCATCGGCAGCTATTTCTTCTCGACTTGTGTCTTGTCGGCTACGTAGAGCTCCAGGTAGCCACACTCCTCGCACACGAACGGCATGACGATGAGACCTGAGGCGGCATTGATGCTTGCTTCGGCTCCGGAACCCTTGATGGCCACGAGCGCCTTGAGAGTCTCAGTGCGATTCATGCGCGCGTTCGGGTGGTTGATGCAGTAGCGCTTTCCTTCCTTGATCGGCATGCAGACCCCTCTTGAGGTTGTTTGGCGAGGGGCAAATGTATCCTGTCATCTTCTTCCGCGCGAGAAAACAGAACCAGAAAAGACGGTACCTGGTACCAGAAAAACCAAACAAGACGGTACCCGGTGCCCGTAGCTCCAGCTGACAGCAACGGCGAAGCTTCAGGTACCAGGTACCGTGTTCTCTGGTTTTTCTGGTACCCGGTACCGTGTCTTCTGGTTTTTCCCTGAACTACGCTCTTCCGCGGAAACCCTTGCGTCCCTTGCCCCTCTCACCTCGCTGCTTCATGCGCTCGTCGCGCTGCTTCGCAGCCGCGTCCCACTTCGCGCGCTGCTCGGCGGTGAGAACCGCACGGATCTCATTCTGCTCCTGTTGGCGCAGCGCATCGGCACGAAGACGGAACTGCTCGCGCTCACGTTGAAAGCGCTGCCGAGCTGCCGTCGACGTGTCACCCTTCTGCCTCGCGGCGCGGAGCGCCTCGAACTGGGTGCGTCCCTGCTCGCGCAGCGTCTGAAACTGCGGGCGGTACTTCTCGTGAATCGTCTTGATGCGCGTCTTCTGCGCGTCGGTGAGATTGAGGTCCGCCATCAGGCGGCCGTGTTCACTGCCCCTCTGTCCGCGTCCACCGCGCATTCCCTTGCGGTGCATTCCGCGCATGTCGCCATGGCGATCGCCGTGACGCATTCCTCGACCTGCGGTGTCCTGCTTCGGGGCAGGTGTCTGCGCGCCGGCGTGCACGGCGAGAGCTATCACTGCTACGGCGCTGAGCGCGGCCGTCCGGAATTTCAACATCGAGCCTCCACAATCGTTTGGTAGTCTCGCACACCATGCGCGGGACACATGGTAGACGTGAGCTTGTGGCCGATGTTAGTCGGATAATTCACTCGATTTTCGCGGAACTTTTTGCGCAGGCGGGGTTAGCTAGCCGGCCTTGATGACACCACGACGAGAGTTCACTGATGCCAGATCACAGATGATCAGATCCGGTCATCCGGCAACTGGCACCTGTGAACTCTCGTCTTGGTTTTGCTTTTTTCCGCGTCAGCCTGCCGCGGCGGCCGGCACCGTTCCGAAGCGTCTCTCGCGCGACCTGAATTCCTCTACCGCGTCGGCGAGATCCTTCGGCGAAAACTCCGGCCACATGCGACGCGTGAAGTACAGCTCGGCGTATGCGCATTCCCAGAGCAGGAAATCGCTCAGCCGCTGCTCGCCGCCGGTGCGAATCAGGAGATCCACGTCACGCGACTCGCCGATGCCGTGCTCGACATGCGAAAGAAGATGCGCGAACTCGTGACGCTCCTGGTCCGAGTCGGGTGGAATGTCGTGGCGAAGCTTCCGC
>DASWQD010000005.1:0-5112 GCA_036398255.1 Gemmatimonadaceae bacterium
CGAGCGGTTCACGGTGAACCTTGGCGACAGTCTTCGGTGGCGGGTGATAAATGCGTCGATCCGCGGGCACCCGATGCATCTGCACGGGTTTTACTTCCACGTCAATTCGCGCGGAAGTTTTCTCGCTGACACTGCGCTCGGTCTCGATCGGCGCGAGTTCGTCGTCACCCGGCACATGATTGCGCGCACGACCATGGGCATCGCGTGGAGTCCGAACCGTCCCGGTAACTGGCTGTTTCACTGCCACTTCACCACGCACGTATTCGAAGGTGCGAGGCTCGGCTACTCCGCTCCAAAGGGTGACGTCCATCACGACGCGGACCCGATGAAGCACATGGCCGGCCTCGTGATCGGCATCACCGTAAACGATCCTGATAATCGGTATCGTCCTCTGAGACCCCTTCTGCCGATGAGAAGGCTCAGAATGTACGCGCAGGATCGGCCCGCTACCGCGACTACTCCGCTGGCGACTTCGTACATCCTCCAGCGGGACTCGAAACCGCCGGCACCGGATTCGATAGAGCCCGGAGGTCAGCCGATCGTGCTCACGCGGGGCCAGCCGACTCGGGTGACGATCCTGAACCGCGCGCATGCCGCGACGTCGGTTCACTGGCATGGCATCGAGCTCGAGAGCTACAGCGACGGAGTTGCAGGATGGAGTGGAGCGCCGAGCTCGCTCGCCCCGATGATCGCTCCAAAGGATTCGTTCGTCGCCGACCTGATACTTCCCCGCACCGGAACGTTCATCTATCACACGCACCTGAACGACATGGAGCAGGTAACGTCCGGCGCGTACGGCCCGATCATCGTGCTCGATCCGGGCGAGCGATACGACCCGGATACGGACCATAGCTTCACAATCGGCTGGGAAGGTACCCGCCGGTTTCCCGACGTTCGCATCGCATTGAACGGCTATACTTCTCCTCCGCCGAAGGTCCTGATGCACGGCAGGACTCACCGACTCCGATTCGTGAACATCGGCGCTGCTGCCAGGTTCAACCTCATCCTGCGGCAGGACACGACAATGGTGACGTGGCGGCCGCTGGCAAAGGACGGCTTCGACCTCCCGCAGGCGGCGCGGGCTCCCCGCGCTGCGTCTCAGCTGATCAGCACGGGCGAGACGTTCGATGCAGAGTGGACTCCGCGCCGCAAAGGCGAGTACAACCTGACCGCTGTGAACGGCGGAAGAGTGTACGCGAAGATGAAGCTGATCGTCCGCTGATTAGCCAATAGCTAACAGCTATCAGTTACATAGCCTGAATGATCGCCTTGTAGCGCGGGTCGTCCCGGATCGACTCAAGATCGCTGTCATGCTCGAGCCAGCTCTTGTCGCCCCAGCCCTTCTCCACCGCGTGCTCGAGCGCGTCGAGTGATTCCTTGCGCATTCCGAGCTGTGCGTATGTGCAGCACACATTGTAGAGCAGCATCGGATCGTCGGGATCCACCTGCAGCGCGCGCTTGATGAACTCCACCGAGCGGTCCTTGTCGCCGATAATCGCGTTTGCGACAGCGCCGAGTATGCATGCGCGGGGATCGTCGGGATTCAGCTCGAGGTGAACGTCGATCAACTTCACCTGCCGCTTGTAGGAAACGATCGCATCCTCGCGTCTGTTCAGGGCGATGAGCGCCTGGCCGAGGAATCCGGCGGTCTGATAATCCTCAGGCCGCAGCACCGATGCGCGCTCGAAGAGCTTCGCCGCCTCCTCATACATTCCCTGCGACAGTCGTGAGCGCGCGTACCAGTACACGGCATCGAACAGCTTCGGATCGAGCCGCATCGCCGTCTCGAATTCGTTCTCCGCCTCGTCGAACTTCTTGAACATCGAGAGCACGAGCCCGCGCGACACATGCGCCTCGGCGAGATCCGGCTCGAGGTCGAGCGCCTTGGTGCTGGCGATATCAGCCTGTCTCAGGTTGAACTCGCGCGCATCGAAGTACGTGTAGAGCTGCGAGTAGCAGTCGGCGACACCGGCATATGCGCGTGCATACTCCGGATCTATCTCGGTCGCCTTGTTGAACATCTGCTTTGCGTACTCGAGACTCTTCCGGCGCAGCTGGTGGAAGTACTGTCTTCCACGCAGGTAATAGTCGTAGGCCTGTACGTTCACCGCGCGCGCTTTTTCGATCTGCTTCTTCTCGCCTTCGGTGAGAATCACCCGGAGCGCCTTCACGATGGCCTGGGAGATGTCATCCTGAATAGCGAAGACGTCTTCCATCTCGCGGTCATACCTTTCCGACCAGAGCTGGTAGCCGTCGGCAACGTTCACGAGCTGAGCAGTGATGCGCAGGCGATTTCCCATTCTCCTCACGCTTCCATCGAGCACAGTGGAGACGTGCAGCTTCTTTCCGACTTCCGCGAGATCCTCGTTCTTGCCCTTGAGCGCGAACGAGACCGTGCGCGACGCGACGCGCAGAGACTGGATCTTCGACAGGGCGTTGATGATCTCTTCGGCCATTCCGTCGGCGAAGTACTCGTTCTCCGCGTCGTTGCTCATGTTGGCGAACGGAAGCACCGCAACGGATTTCGCCGACGATACCGCCTGCTGCGGCAGAGTCGTCGTGTCCGTCGGAGTCGTCACGCTTCCCGCGGCAAGCGCCTGGGCGAACTGGGCGGCGGTCTTGTAGCGTGCACCGGCATCGACTGACATCGCGCGGGAAAGTGCCTTCTCCACTGGCTCGGGAACAGTGCTCCGCAGCGTTCTCACCGGCTTGACCGATTCGGTGAAGCGCTTCGTCATCACAGCCTGTGGAGTGGGGCCTGTGAACGGACGCTCTCCGCTCAGCATCTCGTACAGAACGCAGCCGAGGCTGTACTGGTCGCTGCGGCCGTCGAGGTTGGGCTCGCCTGCGGCCTGCTCCGGGCTCACATATGCCGGAGTTCCGATCATCATCCCTGTCTGCGTGATTGTATCGGAGCCGGCTGAGCTCACCGCCTTGGCGATTCCGAAATCCATCACCATCGCTTCGCCCTCATACAGCATCACGTTCTCGGGCTTGATGTCGCGGTGAACGATTCCCTGCCGGTGCGCGTAGTCGAGCGCCGATGCGATCGCGCGCGTGTGATGCACTGCTTCGTCGATCGGGAGCTGGTGATCACGGTCGAGCCGCTCGCGCAGCGACTCGCCTTCGACGTACGGCATCACGTAATACAGAAATCCCGAGGCTTCGCCAGAATCGTGAAGCGGAAGGATGTGCGGATGATTCAATCGCGCCGCGAGCTTGATCTCTCGCAGGAAGCGGTCGGGACCGAGTGACGCAGTCAGGTCGGGATGCAGGACCTTTAGCGCGACGAGTCGTTCGTGCTTGGCGTCCTGCGCGAGGTACACGGTGGCCATGCCGCCGCGACCGAGCTCGCGATCGATCGTGTAGCTGTCCGAGAACGCGCCGCGGATTCTTTCCAGTGGTGTGCTGCTGTGCATTGGGTATAAGGTAACGGCTAATAGCTAATGGCTATCAGTTACATCGCCTGGGAGAGTGCCTGAAATCGAAGATTGTCTCGAAGTGGATCGAGATCGGGGTCGTGGTCGATCCACTCCTTGTGGCCAAAGCCTTTGTCCACCGCGCGCTCGAGACAGTTCATCGCATCGTCGTACCTTTTGAGAGTGGCGTATGTACAGGCGACATTGTAGAGCAACATCGGGTCCTCCGGATCGATCGCAAGCGACCGCTCAGCGTATTCGACAGCTTTCGGATCGTTTAGATGCGCCAGCAGGCTCGCGGCGAGATTGGCTGCGCGTGCATCGTCCGGGTTCAGCTCGAGCCGGTCCTCCATCAGCTTGAGGGCCCGCCGAAGTCCGGCCTCGTGCTCGTCCGCCATGCCAAGGGACCCGTAAGCCAGCGCCGCAAAGTTCGGTGCCTGATAATCCTCCGGCCGCAGCGACGATGCGCGTTCGAACATCTTCACCGCTTCCTGGAATCTGCCCGCCGACTGAAGTGCGCGTCCGTACCAGTAGGGTGCCTCGAACAACTTCGGGTCGAGCTTCATCGCCTTCTCGAACTCCTGCTCGGCCTCCTCGAACCGTTTGCTCAACGACACCGCGAGGCCGCGCGCGACGTGCGCTTCAGCAAGCTCGGGCTCGAGCTCCAGTGCCTTGTGACTTGCGATATCCGCCTGTCTCAGGTTGAACTCGCGAGCATCGAAGTAGGTGTAGAGCATCGAGCATGAATCCGCGACACCGGCGTACGCGCGCGCGTAATCCCGGTCGATCTCGATCGCCTTGTTGAACATCTGCCTTGCGTATTCCAGACTCTTTCGGCGGAGCTGGTGGAGATACTGCCGGCCGCGTAGATAGTAATCGTACGCCTGCACATTCTCCGTGCGCGCCTTCTCGATCTGCTTCTTCTCGCCCTCGGTGAGAATGACACGCAGCGCTTTGACAATCGCCTGTGATATGTCGTCCTGGATCGCGAAGATGTCCTCGATCTCGCGGTCGTATTTCTCCGACCAGAGATTCGAGCCGTCCGCGACATTCACGAGCTGGGCAGTAATCCGCAGCCGGTTGCCCATCTTCCGCACGCTGCCCTCGAGCACTGTCGAGACCTTGAGCTTCTTTCCTATCTCGCCGATGTCGTCGTTCTTTCCCTTGAACGAGAACGAGGACGTTCGCGATGTCACACGCAACGATTGAATCTTCGTCAGCGCGTTGATTATCTCCTCGGCCATTCCATCCGTGAAGTATTCGTTCTCCGGGTCGGCGCTCATGTTCGTGAACGGGAGGACCGCAACCGACTTGGCGGAGGACACGGTGGTCTGCGGAAGAGAGGCCGTGTCGGTGGGCGTCGCGATACTTCCCGATGCGAGTGCCTGCCCGAACTGCGCGACAGTCGAATAGCGTCCGCTCGCTTCAATGGCCATCGCCTTCGTCACTGCTTTCTCCACGCTCTCCGGGAGCGTCGTGATGATGCTGCGCAGCGGCTTCGGCGTATCCGAGAATCTCTTCGCCATGATTGCCTGTGGAGAAGCGCCGCTGAACGGCCGCTCTCCCGACAGCATCTCGTAGAGCATGCACGCGAGGCTGTACTGATCGCTCTTGCCGTCGAGATTGGTTTCCCCCGCCGCCTGCTCCGGGCTCACGTATGCCGGTGTCCCGATCATCATCCCCGTCTGCGTGA
>DASWQD010000006.1:0-1597 GCA_036398255.1 Gemmatimonadaceae bacterium
TCATGTTCGTCTGCGCCTGGAGCGCATCGAACTCTGCCTCGTAGACGCCGTCTGAAGCCGCCGGACCTGCAGTCTCGAGGTTTCCTCTCAGGTACAACCCACCGCAATTCTTTTTGCAGTTCCCGCCGGCCTGATTGAGGACCGCAAGCTTGCTTGCCTGCTGGCCGAGCGACGCCTGCACGAGGATGGTGCCTGGAGGCGTCAGCGTCACGATCGACCACGAACCCGTCTCGGGGGCTCCCGGAGCCTGACCAACAACGTCGTTCGTGAACGTCGAACGGAATACTTCGAGATCGACGGCGCCGTGCGGGCTGATGTCGTCGCCGAGCCCGCCAAGTCCGCCGTGCACAGCGTACAACGGCGCAGGCGAAACCGCTCGCTTCGCATGCCACGCGAGTCGTTTCACGATTGCGCCCAAGCCGTCATTCCATGATCCGGCAGGCGCATTAGCGGTTTCGACACACTCGGGATATGTGCCGCCATCCTCTGTGATTTTCGTGATTGGAGAAAGGTGACCGAGTGCTGGAACCGACAGGGGCGTAGCGTCATGCGGCTGGCAGATGCCCACCTTGACCTTGGGCGAAAACTTCGGAACCACGTGAGGGAACGAGCCAAACTCGAAGCACGGTCCGGACTGCTGAAGGTTCGTTCCCGTGAGGCAGTTCGCCGCGATTGGATATATCACGAACAAGTGGTCGCGCTGGTCGCCGTTCGCATCCTGCGGATAGGATGTCAGTGCGGCCTTGTTGGGAATCTCTACTTCTCCCGTCTCGGTCCAGTCGATTACGCCGACCGCTCCATCCGTGAATAGGGAAGCAGGAACGTTCGTCGGCTGATCGGTGCCGGTGTATCCGGCGTACGGAAACACGGTATTCCAATGAGCGATCAACATCGCATCGGTCGCGCCTGCCTTTCGCGCCAGACGATTGTCTATCGTCCACTCGATGTAATCGAGCATCAAGCTCTTCGTCGTACTGGTGGGAGTGCCGATGCAGGCGGCTTTGACGAGGTCGAACCTGTTCTGCGCAGAGTCGAGCGCTGGTCTCGCCCAGATATCTGCCTGCTGCGTGCCGATCAGACGGGCGCGTCCGTCATCACACGCACCTCCAATTCCCTTTGCGAACGACACATCAGGCGCGGTCAACGTACGATCCGGCGCCTGCTCTTCGCATGCTACGATTGCAACCAGTGCTGTGAATGCAGCAACGGTCGTCAGTGCAACGTGACGCATGAGAACCTCGTGCTTGAAATTTTTTGTGGAACTACGAAGCCGCTCGCCGGACTGACTAACGTGCGCTCATTTATCTATTTCAGCGCGCGCCAGCAACGAGTTCAGCGAAGCGAGGATCCTGTTTGAGACCTTTCCACCACCAGGACTGGCTCTCAGCAAGGCCCGCCCGGTGTTGCGGACTGGCTGAAACATAACGATTCAGGATCCGGAATGCCTCTGTAGTATCCTGGGAGGTACCGAACAAAGTCCGAACGAAGGCCTCGACCCCGGCAAGCTCCCCTTCCTTGTCCGCAGAGGGTTCGGGGCGAGCCCCTTCAATCACCTTGCGCGCACTGTCGACCATCCCCGAGCGGGCGATCCCGGCTG
>DASWQD010000007.1:0-3635 GCA_036398255.1 Gemmatimonadaceae bacterium
ATCGCATCCCACATCACGAGAAAGAATCCGGCGAAGCCGAGCTTGGAGATCACGCGCAGCTCGTGCTCGATCTGGTTCTCCTGCGACTGCGAGAGCTCGTCACCCCACCGCTCCCGCGCGCCCTCGTACACTTTCTCGCGCAGGAATCGGATGTCGCTCGTGCCCGGCGGATTCGGGAACTTAGGCAAGGGGGGCCTGAGCCAGCTCAAGTCGAAATCACACTCGCTCGCAATCCTTTCCGCGCAGTCGAGCCCCTCTTCTCTCCCCTTCCACCTCTCGCACATCTCCGCGGGAGAAAGAAGCCGCCATTCACCATTCGGATGAAGCAGCCCGCGCTTCATCGCCATATCTATAGTAGTGTCGTACCTCAGCGCGGTCAGAACATCGTGCACCAGCCGGCTGTCCTGGTCGATGTACCGCGGATCGTTCTGCGCAATCCACGGCACCTGATGCTTCTTCGCGAGATCGATCAGCGCCGCAGCAACCGCTGCTTCACACCCGCCGGCATAATGCAGCTGCGCCTCGACAGCGAGCCGGTCGCCGAAAACCTCCCGCCACTCCGAGAGCATCCGCGCTGCGGTCGAATACTCGCCCGCCTGAATCTTTGCGCCGATCGGACCCGAAGCCGGACCCGTCAACGCAATCACACCCGCACTCCGCTCGGCCACATCGCTGAACGAAATCCGCGGGCGACCGCGCTTGTCCCGTCCCTGCCCTTTCACCCATCCGCGCAGCGACCCGACTCGGGAGCGCGTGACGAGCGAAGCGATGTTGCGGAACCCCTCCGCATTCTTCGCGATGAACGCAGCGGGACGCCCATCGACATTGAGCTCGACGCCGACCACCGGCTTCACACCCTGTCGCCGGCATTCCAGAGCGAACCTCACCGAGCCGCCGAGATCCGCGGTGTCCGTTATACCTATAGTATGGTGCCCGAGCTCAGCCGCCTTCTGAACCAGCGCCTCGGGGGTTACTGCCCCGTCATTGAAGGAAAACGCTGTATGAGCTCGTAGTTCGGTGCCGCGCATCGGGTCTCAATCGTAATACCGAACAAAACCCGAAGCAAGAAGGGGGCCTTTTCAGCTGGGCGGAGTATCCTCCTTCAACAACGCCTTGAATCGCGGATCCTCTCGTATCGAAGCGAGATCAGGATCGGTCATCAGCCAGTCGCGATTTCTCATCCCCAGCTCCATCGCGCGCTCGAGATGATCCAGAGCAAGCCCCGGCCGGCCACCAACCGCATGGAGACATCCGATGTTGTAGAGCATGAGCGGATTGGTCGGGTCGGACTGCACGGCGCGACGCGCCCATTCATCCGCGCGGGCGTGATCGCCCTGCGTCTCGAGCTCCATTGCCCCGAGGTAGAGCGCGCGTGAATCTCCAGGATTGAGAGCGAGCGCGCGCTCGGCGGCAGCCAGCCCGCGCTGTGATGAAGCAACCGCTTCCTCGCGGCGACCGAGAGTTCGGTACGCGATGGCTGCGAATATTGCAGCCTGATAGTCGTCAACACGCAGCTCTGCCGCGCGCTCGTAGTACACGACTGCGCGATCGAGCTTGCGCTGAGCCTGAAGCGATCGCGCATAGTACCATGGTGCCTCATAGAGAGCGGAGTCGAGCTCCATCGCTCGCTCGTACTCTTCCGACGCCTCGTCGAAGCGACCCTGATACGACAGCGCGAGACCGCGCGACGCGTGCGCCTCCGCGAGCTCCGGATCCAGCTTGAGCGCGCGCCGGCTCGCGGACTCCGCCTGGGCAAGAGCTTCGTCACCACCCGCGTGCTCGAAGAATCGATGACATGAGCAGTCCGCGAGTCCAGCGAACGCGAGCGCGTAGTCGGGGTCGAGCGCAATCGCCCTCCGATACAGATCCTCCGCAGCGTCCAGCGTTTCGGCGCGCCTCTGATGAAAAAGCTGGCGCCCGCGCAGATAGTATTCGTACGCGCGAACACTTTGCGTCGGGACCTTCTTGATCGCCGCTTCTTCCTTTTCCGTCAACACCACTTTCAACGCGTTGACGATGCTCGTCGCGATCTCGTCCTGAATCGCGAAGACATCCTCCATCTCGCGGTCGTATCGCTCCGACCACATCTGAAAGCTCGTCGCGACATCCACGAGCTGAGTCGAGATGCGAAGGCGGTTCCCCGCTTTTCGCACACTTCCCTCGAGCACCGTGTGAACCTTGAGCTTTCGCCCGATCGCGCTGATGTCCTCCTTGTTGCCCTTGAAGGCAAATGCCGAGGTCCGCGATGCAACGTCGAGAGCGCGCACCTTCGTCAGTGCGTTGATTATCTCCTCGGTGATTCCGTCGGTGAAGAATTCGTTCTCCGCATCGGCGCTCATGTTGGTGAAAGGCAGCACTGCAATCGACCGCCGGCCGGTATCCGCGACTTCCGCAGGGATCGCCTGACCGAGAGCCAGAGCGAATTCCGAGACCGTCGTGTACCTGTCCGAAGGCTCGAGCGACAGCGCACGCAGCAGAACGTCGGATGCCGCACCGGGCACACTCAGGTTCGACGGCAGAGGAGCCGGTCGCTCGCTGAATCTCTTCGCGATGGTCGCCTGCGGTGTAGCGGCGACGAAGGGCGGCTGGCCGGTGATCATCTCATAGGCTACGCACGCAAGACTGTATTGGTCGCTTCTCCCGTCGAGCTGTGTCTCGCCGCTGGCCTGCTCCGGACTGAGGTAGGCCGGCGTTCCGATCGCGATGCCGGTTTGCGTGAGGGATCCACCGCCTGCCGCGCTGATCGCTTTCGCAATTCCAAAGTCGAGTATGAGCGGCTCACCCTCGAACAGCATGACGTTCTCAGGCTTCATGTCGCGATGCACTACTCCGTGCCGGTGCGCAAAATCCAGCGCGGAGGCAAGCGTGCGGATCAGTCTCACTGCCTCCGGTCCCGTCAGGCGCTTCTCGCGGTTGAGCCGATCGCGAAGCGTCTCGCCGTCGATGTGAGGCATCACATAGAACAGCACCCCGCCTGCCTCACCCGAGTCGTGCACAGGAACGATGTGAGGGTGGGTCAGGCTCCCGACGGTCTTTATCTCCTGAAGAAATCGGTCAGTCCCGAGCGCAGCGGCAACGTCGGCGTTGAGAACCTTCACGGCTACACTCCGATTGTGCCGCGGGTCGCGGGCGCGATATACCGTAGCCATTCCACCGTGGCCGAGCTCGGTCTCGATGGTGTAGCGTTCGCCGAGTGCGTGCTGGGGAGCGAGTGCTGTCAAATGTCCGGGTGAAGGTTGCTGACAGATATTCCCTTCATACACGCGTTAAGTCAACAACTGCCGGAGTCCGTTCTGGGATCCGCTATACATCAGGCTGTCAACCCTCTTGCGCCGAAGGCGAATTTCCGACATTGAGCCCGTTTTGAGCCGTACCTGATCTCCGTGTGACGCATCGGCGCTAGCCTCGATGCGACATCCAACCTCATCCCCGCACGGAGGCTTCAAAAATGTTCACCCTCACAAGCAGACCGCCGGAAGCTCACCACAACCGAGCATCGAAACTGCTACTTGTTATGGCGCTTTCAGTTGCGGTTGCGGCATGTACCGATGTCCAAAAATCAGTGGGCCCATCGATGCCCACCAGCTCCGCACGGCTCGAGAATGTCGAGTTGTCGAGCCATGCAGTTTCGCCGC
>DASWQD010000008.1:0-3904 GCA_036398255.1 Gemmatimonadaceae bacterium
CCTTTCTTTGTTCCGTAGTTCCGAGTCCTATTCGTGGCGGATCGCCTCGATCGGCGACAACCTGGCCGCTCGCAAGGCAGGGTAAATCCCGAACGCAATCCCGACCACTATCGGCGCCGCCACCGCAACCATTAGAGTGCCCGCCGAGAACCCCGCGTGCACCGCGGCCATCGTCTTCGCCCGCATGATCGCCGCAACCCCCGCCGCGACAGCAATCCCGAGCAGTGTCCCGAGAACGCTCCCAAGCCCGGCAATCGCTACCGATTCAGCGAGAAACTGTGCGAGCAGGTCGCGATTGGTCGCGCCGGTTGCCTTGCGAACTCCAATCTCCCGCGTTCGCTCGGTTACCGACGCAAGGAGGACGTTCATTATCCCGACGCCGCCGACTACGAGCGAAACTCCGGTGATCGCCGCCATCAGGATCTTGAAGAGCATCATGTTGTCGCGGACTTTCGCGCTCTCCTCGGCGTAGCTCGAGATCGTGACCTGTTTCTTCCACTCCCCATAACGACGGGCAAGCCACGATTCGGTGCGCCGCTCCATGACCGGAAGCTCCTCGATACGCGTGGCTTTCACCATGAGCCTCCCCGACGACGAGGATTGGCCGCGAATGATTGCCGCATCGGCCGCGGTGATCGGAACGTACGCGCGGAGAAGCGTCGTTCGACCGTTCAGCCCCGGTGTTGAGTCCGGTTTCCATACTCCGATGACTCGAAACAGAGAATCCTGAATGCGGAAGCTTTTTCCGATGAGGCCCTTCGATGACACCTGGCCGCCGAACGCAACGTCACCGAGCTGCCGCGAGATTACCGCAACTCTGGATTTGCTCACCACCTCCAAATCCGCGAAGAACCTCCCTTCCTCGAGCACGAGCTCGACTCCGCCGTTGGCGAGCGATCCGGTGATGAGCGCAGCTCGCCGCGGTGCGTCTGCCCTCGCATCGATCTGGGTAACGAGCCCGGGGCCGGCAACTGTCAGGAACACATCGCCCGTGCCGTCGAGCGCGTTTCGCAGCTCGAGCGCATCCTGAGCCGAGAATGAAATCGGATTTGTGCGAGGAATCCG
This sequence comes from Gemmatimonadaceae bacterium, assembly GCA_036398255.1. GTDB lineage: Bacteria > Gemmatimonadota > Gemmatimonadetes > Gemmatimonadales > Gemmatimonadaceae > UBA4720. The sequence continues at coordinate 1,066 of DASWQD010000008.1, forward strand.
CTGCGCGTCGACGACGTCTTCAGTGATTGGAACGAGACCAATCGACTGGAGGCGGCCGTCTTTCGACAGCTGCGTTCTCACCGCGTTCTCGACTCCGTCGGAAAGCGAGAGAACCGACACCATGGCACCGACTCCAATGATGACGCCGAGCGCCGACAGAGTGGTGCGGAGAGGGTTTACGCGGAGAGCGGCAAAACCCACCTGAACTGATTGTGACACGCGGGAGAGCGGCATAGAAGTTCATGACGTTTGCGAAGGTGCCGGGGATTCACAATCGTCTCGCTTGCAGCGGGCTCAGGGCACCGATACGTTTTGCCTCCCGTTTCGAGCCATCGTGCCGGACCTCACCATTTCCAAAGGAGTGTTGATGCGTTCAGTTGCCCTGCTCACATGTGCAGTACTCGTCGCTGGCTGCAGCACGAAAGAAGCACCGCCCGCCGCCGACACGACCGCGGCGGTAGCAACACCCGCTGAGCCTGCTGCCTTGACACTGGAAAGCCTCGCGGGGACATGGAACTTCCGCGTGATGGGCATGGACAATGACAGCACGCTCACGACCCACGTTCTCACAGCGAGTGCCGATCCTGCCGGCTGGAGCTTCGTTCAGGCGAACGGCGAGAAGGTCGTGGTCCGCGACGTGGTTGTCGCAGGTGATAGCGTGACTTCCGTCGCCGGTCCGTTCTCGAGCGGCGTCCGCGCCGGAATGAAAGTCAGGGACCTTCGCACGACGTATCGGCTTCAGGACGGCAAGCTCGTCGGCGTCACCACTGCAAGGTATGAAACCACCGGCCCGGATTCAGTTCGGCAGTTCCGCCTCGAGGGGACGAAGCAATAATTCCGACTGACGAAACAAAAAAAGGGCGCCGAACTCGGCGCCCTTTTCATTTTCCGGAGAACGTTACTTGATGATTTTCGTTACGACGCCGGCGCCGACGGTTCTTCCGCCCTCGCGGATCGCGAAGCGAAGTCCCTCGTCCATCGCGATCGGCGTGATCAGCTCGATCGTCATCTGAACGTTGTCGCCCGGCATCACCATCTCCATCCCCTCGGGCAATTCCACCGATCCCGTCACGTCCGTCGTGCGGAAGTAGAACTGCGGCCGGTAACCCTTGAAGAACGGAGTGTGTCTGCCACCCTCCTCCTTCGTCAGAACGTACACCTCGGCAAGGAAGTTCGTGTGAGGCGTGATCGAGCCCGGCTTCGCCAGCACCATTCCACGCTCGATCTCCTCCTTTCCAATACCTCTCAACAGAAGTCCGACGTTGTCACCAGCCTGACCCTCGTCGAGAAGCTTCCTGAACATCTCCACTCCGGTGATCACCGTCTTCTTGTCGGCGTTGAAACCGATCAGCGACACTTCCTCGCCAACCTTCACGATCCCGCGCTCGATACGGCCAGTCGCAACCGTGCCGCGGCCGGTGATCGAGAACACGTCCTCGACTGGCATGATGAACGGCTTGTCCACCTCGCGCTTGGGCTGCGGAATGTAGGAGTCCAGAGCCTCCATCAGCTCCGTGATCTTCTGACCCCACTCGCTGTTCGGGTCACCCGACTCCAGTGCCTTGAGCGCACTGCCCTTGATGATCGGCGTGTCGTCGCCCGGGAAGTCGTACGAGCTAAGAAGCTCTCTCACTTCCAGCTCCACCAGCTCCAGGAGCTCCGGATCGTCCACCATGTCGACCTTGTTCAGGAAGACGATGATGTAGGGCACGTTCACCTGCTTGGCGAGGAGAATGTGCTCTCTCGTCTGAGGCATCGGGCCGTCGGCCGCGCTCACCACCAGGATCGCGCCGTCCATCTGCGCCGCCCCGGTGATCATGTTCTTCACGTAGTCGGCGTGGCCGGGGCAGTCGACGTGGGCGTAGTGGCGCTTCTCCGACTCGTACTCCACGTGGGCGGTCGCGATCGTGATGCCGCGCTCGCGCTCCTCCGGAGCCTTGTCGATCTGGTCGAACGCCACCGTCTGGGCCAGGCCCTTCTTCGCCTGGATCGCCGTGATCGCAGCGGTCAGCGTGGTCTTCCCGTGATCGACGTGGCCGATCGTTCCAACGTTCACGTGCGGCTTCGTCCGCTCGAATTTCGCCTTTGCCATTATGTAATTCCTCTAAATAAGTGCGCTGTTACGCTTTGACTTTGTTCATGATCTCTTCAGCCTTCGACTTCGGCACTTCTTCATAATGGCTGAATTCCATCGAATAAACCGCACGACCCTGCGACTGCGATCTCAGCTTCGTCGAATAACCGAACATCTCCGACAGCGGAACTGAAGCGCCGATCACCTGCGCTTCCCCACGCTGCGTCATTCCGCCGATTTTTCCTCGACGTGCAGACAGGTCGCCGAGGATGTCGCCCATGTAATCGTTGGGGCAGACGACCTCCACGTTCATGATCGGCTCGAGAATCACCGGGTTCGCTCTCTTCACCGCTTCCTTGATCGCCATCGAGCCGGCGATCTTGAACGCCATTTCACTCGAGTCGACATCGTGATACGAGCCGTAGATCAGCTCGGCCTTGACGTCGACCATCGGATAGCCGGCGATGACACCGTTCTCCAGAGCCTCGCGCATTCCGTTCTCGGAAGGAGCGATGAACTCTCTCGGAATGGTGCCGCCGACAATCTTGTCCTCGAACACGAAGCCTTCGCCCGGCTTCGCCGGCTCGATGTTGATGACGACGTGTCCGTACTGTCCCTTTCCGCCGGACTGGCGGACGAACTTTCCTTCGACCTTCTCCACGCGCTTCTTGATCGTCTCGCGGTAGGCGACCTGCGGCCGCCCCACGTTCGCGTCGACCGAGAACTCGCGGAGGAGGCGGTCCACCAGCACCTCGAGGTGGAGCT
>DASWQD010000009.1:0-4318 GCA_036398255.1 Gemmatimonadaceae bacterium
ATGGGCGCAGGCAGTGGATACCAGGACGTTTAGTCTATATTTGAGGGTTGCCTTCAAAAATCGGCTTAATGAACCTGGATCACATCCGCAATTTCTGCATCGTAGCCCACATAGATCACGGCAAATCCACGCTCGCCGACCGGCTGATCGAAGCCACCGGCATGCTTCAGAAGCGGGAGATGAAGGAGCAGGTGCTCGATACGCTCGATCTCGAGCGAGAGCGCGGCATCACCATCAAGCTCAACGCGGTGCGGATGACCTATCAGTCGCTCGACGGCAGCGCATACGAGCTCAACCTCATCGACACGCCGGGCCACGTGGACTTCACGTACGAAGTGTCGCGCTCGCTCGCCGCGTGCGAGGGGGCGATTCTCGTCGTCGACGCGTCGCAGGGTATCCAGGCACAGACGCTCTCGAATCTGTTTCTCGCTCTCGACGCCGGACTCGAGATCATTCCGGTGCTCAACAAGATCGATCTGCCGGGAGCTGAACCGGAGAAGCGAAAGCAGGAAGTGCACGACCTGCTCGGCGTCGATCCCGACGACATCCTGATGGTGAGCGCGAAGGAAGGAATCGGCATTTCCGAGCTGCTCGAGCAGGTCGTGAAGAAAGTCCCGCCGCCCAAGGGAAATCCGGCGGGCCCGCTGCGCGCACTCATCTACGACTCCTATTACGATCGCTACCGCGGAGCGATTCCAAGCGTTCGGGTTGTCGACGGCACGATTCAAGTGGGCACCAAAATCACGTTCGGGGCGAGCGAGTCCGTCTACGAGGTAGCCGAAGTCGGCTACAACCAGCTGCGACAGGTGAAGACCGACGCACTCGGTCCAGGCGAGGTTGGTTATGTGGTCGCGAACGTTCGCTCGGTGAAGGAGACGCGCGCCGGCGACACCATTTTCGACGCGACCAATCGCGCACCTCAACCTTTGCCGGGCTATCGCGACGTCCGCTCGTTCGTCTTCGCCGGCATCTATCCGACGGACACCCAGAACTACGAGACGCTTCGCGACGCTCTGGAGAAGCTTCAGCTCAACGATGCGTCACTGCATTACGAGCCGGAAACCTCAACTGCACTCGGATTCGGATTCCGGTGCGGCTTTCTCGGCCTCCTTCACATGGAGATCGTGCAGGAGCGTCTCGAGCGGGAATACGAGCTCGATCTCGTCACCACCGTGCCGAGCGTGGAGTATCGCGTATACCTCACGGACGGCGAGATGAAGCTGATCGAAAATCCTTCTCTCATGCCGCCGTCAACGGTGATCGACAACGTCGAGGAGCCCTACGTGAAGGCCCGGATCATGGCGCCCGCAGATTACATCGGGCCCATCATGACGCTCGGCACCGAGCGCCGTGGCGTGTACAAGAACATGACGTACCTGGACCAGACGCGCGTCGAGTTCGACTGGGAATTCCCGCTTGCCGAGATCATTCTCGATTTCTTCGATCGCCTGAAGACCATCAGCCGCGGATACGCGTCGCTGGACTACGAGATGCTCGAGTACCGCGTGAGCGATCTCGTGAAGCTCGACATGCTCATCAACGGTGACCCGGTCGATGCATTTTCAGTGATCATCCATCGCGACAAGGCCTACGAGTGGGGCCGCAAGATCGCCGACAAACTGAAGGAGCTCATTCCGCGCCAGCTGTTCGAGGTCGCGATCCAGGCGGCGATCGGGCAGAAGGTGATCGCGCGAACGACAGTGAAGCCGCTCCGAAAGGACGTGCTGGCGAAATGCTATGGCGGTGACATCACGAGAAAGCGGAAGCTTCTCGAGAAGCAGAAGGAAGGAAAGAAGCGCATGAAGCAGGTTGGCGCAGTCGAGATTCCGCAGGAGGCCTTTCTAGCCGTGCTCCAGGTGGATTGATCGTGACGTCGCTCGTTGTGCAGACGAGCTTCCTTGGGGACGTCGTCCTCACGACGCCGCTGATCGCCGAGCTTGCCACGCGCGGACCAGTGGACGTTCTCACTACGCCTGAAGGCGCGACCATTCTGCGGAATGATCCGCGAATCAGGAACATCCTGGTCTACGACCGGCGCGACGCAGACCGCGGGATCGCGGGATTCGCGCGCACCGTCGGGCGCATCCGGCACGCGGGCCTTCACGGCTCACTCGATTCAACGCGCACTCCGAGCCTGAACCGATTCTACGAGGCGGCGTATCTGGCGCAGGGATCGTTCAGGAGCGCACTGCTCGTCGCCTCGACCGGTGTGAAAAAGCGAATCGGCTTCAACACTTCCGAGGGACGGCGGCTGTACACCGATCAGGTTGAATACAGGTCAGACCGTCATCACGCCGAGAGACTGTGGTGGCTGTCGATGAGCTCGTGCGCGGACGCGCCTACGCGCGAGCAGATCACGCCGCGCATCTTTCCGTCGCCGGATGATGACGCCGCAGCAGAAGCATTCCTCGCCGAGAAGCTGCTCCACAGGCACCGGCCGATCATTGCGCTCGCGCCCGGCAGCGCGTGGGGAACCAAGCGGTGGCCGTATTATCCCGAGCTGGCGGTAAAAGTCGCTGAGCGATTCAACGTCGTCGTCGTCGGCGGGAATGCCGATGTCGAGAGCGGTGAGACGATCGTGGCGCAGCTCCCTGAAGGCTGCGGGGCAAATGCAGCGGGACGGCTCAGCATACTTGGATCGGCGGCGATCCTCGCCCGCGCGCAGCTGCTCGTCACGAATGATTCGGCGCCGCAGCATCTCGCCTCGGCGATGGACACGCCCACTGTCGGCATCTTCGGCCCGACCGTTCCCGAGTTCGGCTTCGGTCCGCTCGCCAGTGGTTCGATGATTGCCGGTGTCGATGGTCTGGCGTGCAGGCCGTGCGACCGGCACGGGCCGCAGCGGTGTCCGCTTGGACATTGGCGCTGCATGCGCGAAGTTTCGTCGGACGACGTCCTTGGCCTCATCACGCAAACCCTTCGCGAGCGAGCTGGCGCTTGACCGTAAGAGAACAGTTCATTGTCGGAATCGATCTCGGGGGAACCAACATCGCGGCCGGCGCGATGCCGACGGATGGAACTCGCGAGATCGCGATGCGAATGGTCCCGACGCACGCGGAAGAAGGCGCCGAGGCGGTCGTTACGAGAATTGCCGCGCTCGTCGAGGACGTCATCGCGCAGACCCGAGCGGAGACCGGCGCGGAACGCAGCGATTTTCTTGGAGTCGGCATCGGCTCCCCGGGTCCGCTCGATCGGGCCCGCGGAGTCGTCATTGTCACCCCGAACCTTGGCTGGCGCGACTTTCCTCTCCGCGATGCCGTTGCGAGCCAGGTGAATCTTCCTGCAACTCTCGACAACGACGCAAACTGCGCGACACTGGGCGAGTGGTGGTGTGGTGCAGCGAAGGGCGGACGGAATGTCGTCGGCCTGACGATCGGCACCGGCATCGGAGGGGGACTGATTCTCGACGGCAAGCTGTATCACGGAGCCGCCGACTCAGCGGGAGAGATCGGCCACACGACCATCGACTCCACCGGTCGCCGCTGCAAGTGCGGCAACTACGGCTGCCTCGAGGCATACACGTCGGGCCCCGCTATCGCCGAGCGCGCCCGCGAAACGCTCGAGGGAGATGAGGATTCCCTCCTCGTTCCAATGGTCGATGGGGACCTGACGAGGATTACCGCGCAGACGGTCTTCGAGGCATCGAAGCGCGGCGATCGCGTAGCGCTCGAAGTAGTGCGCGATACCGCCCACTTCCTCGGCGTCGGCGTCTCGAACCTGCTGAACATCTTCAACCCTGACACTTTCGTCATCGCGGGCGGAGTCACGCAGGCTGGCGACCTGCTGTTCGATCCGTTGCGTGCCGAGGTTCGAAGACGAGCGTTCAAGCCGGCGGTCGACGCTTGCCGAATCGTGCCGGGCGCACTGCCACTCTCGGCGGGGGTCGTCGGAGCCGTCGCAACGTTCAGGGCGCAGACTTTAGGAGATCTTTAAAACCGAGGCTCAGGACCTTTCCATCGAGATCTTTCGGATACTGAATCCCGAGAAGTGAAGCAAAGGTCGGCGCGAAGTCCACGGTAGCAGCTCGGGATGGATCGCGCGCGGCGTTGATCTCCGTTCCCATGAAAATCATCGGGACGTGACGGTCGTGCCAGTAAACCTGCCCGTGGCCGCTGCCGCGAGCGGCTGCGTAGATCCCGGGACGATATCGAAACTCCACGCCCTGCCGGCTGAATCTGCCGGCCATTCGCCCGGCGAACATCGAGCGCTGCTGTAATCTGGCGAAGCTGTCAGTCTGCGCGCGCGCAAGCTCGTCGTGCGTCCATGCGTCGGCGATGATCGGGAGCTTTTTCAGTGACGCCGCGAGCTCGCGCGCGGC
>DASWQD010000010.1:0-5532 GCA_036398255.1 Gemmatimonadaceae bacterium
GAATGAGAAGCTTTTTTCGTGCGCCGGGAGTCCAGTCGAAGATCGCGCCGAGTGCATATCCGAGCGCCATCACGCCGCACCATGGGATGAGCGGATACCCAATGAGAGCCTTCCCGAGAACAAAGCCGGGCACATGCAGGAAATGCCACAGCGGCGCGAGTGTTCCAAAGGCATCGGGGCTGATCGGATCCAGCAGGTTGTGAGTCCCTATCATCAGGATAGCGATCGTCGCAATTGCCCATCGCGGCAGGAAGATGAGAAGAGACAACAGCATCATCGACCAGCCGAGCGCCCAGATCACCAGCAGGAACAATGGAAATCCGAATGAGAAGTTCCAGGCGAACTGCAGGATGGTCATCTCGAGAACGATGAGCCACAGTCCGCGCGTGAGCAGGAACCGGCTTACTTCCCGCCGTGATTTTCCCGATGAGACCGCGAGTGATGCGCCGACGCCGGCGAGCAGAAAGAACACCGGCGCGCAGAAGTGGGTGACCCATCGTGTCGCAAAGAGGGCGGGCGTTGCCTTCGCAAGGTTTTCCGGTGGAAAGCGCAGGTTCGTGAAGTAGTCGCGCGTGTGGTCGAGCGCCATCAGGATCATGACGGCGCCGCGGAGCACGTCTACGGACAGGACTCGCTGCCGCGCGGCGGCTGATGCGGGCATTATCGAGCTGTCAGTTGTCGATGTCAGGAAGCATCAGGTAGCGCGCGCTTTTCTCACCTCTCAGATGCTCGGCGAGTCTCTCCTTGGCGCGCAGGATCTCTTCCTTCGTCATCCACTCCGCAGCGATCACCCGTCGCCCCCGGCCTTCGACAGCGAGTGCGACCCGGCCGCCACGGGTGACGATGAGTGCGCCCGATCCTCGCGGGCGGGAGAGCGGGTCACGGTCGGCGAGATCCATGGGGAGATTATAGATGTTCGCGGGGTCGCTCATCGTCAGAGCTATGTAAGGCTTCGATCCCGTCTCCTCGGTGGCAATCGATCTCAGGAGCTCGACAGCCGACGGGCTGGCGAACTGCGCTCCGCTCAAGCCCCGCACGAAGTACCCACGCCTGATTTCGCCGCGGAACTCCAGGCGCTTGAGCTCTCGATAGATGGCCCTCCAGCCCGTGAGAGGCCGTTCTCTTCTCCATATTTCTCGCGACACAATACCGTATCTATCAAGCCAGTATCGCGCTATTTCGGTGGCCCTCTCCTCTTCGGAGGCGATTCTCCCCAACACGCCAAGGCGGTGCACGCGGGACCACCGCCCTCCCCAGTTCGACGCAACCGCCCCCGGACGGTCAGGCCGCCGCCACTTCGGAAGTCTTCGCAAATTGGGCCGGCGCTGAACCACTCGCCTGTTGGGCGACGGCGTGTAGTCGGCAGGCAGCCATCGCGTCGGATCGACTTCGTTCCTGGGAGCCAGAGGCCGCCAGCGGATGACCTCTCGCATCGCCTCCGCGGTGTCGTTGGTGATGAGTCCCGCGCTGACGAGCTCGCGCAATGTTTCCTTCACTCCAAGTGGAGTGAAGCCCGTCACGGCTTCGATGTCCGCCGTGAAGGGAGCGCCTTCCCTGTCGATCACATCGAGCACTGTCCTGGCGTCAGCGCTCAACGATTGCATCACTTCATCGGACGCGTCGTTTCCAATCCACAGCGCCCCGCTCCCTCGCCGGAAAAAGCGCAGCCGGCCACTCGGCTCACCTGCCCACACTGCTTCTCCGTTTGCGAGAATCGGAGAAAGCCATGCGGGCTCATATCCGCGAACACGCGCACGCAGATAGTCTCGTTCCCACGCTTTTGCAGGCCGTGCAATTCCATACAGCTGCTTGATCGCCGTCGCAGTGCCGTCGGGACCATGGAGTGCATTTCTCGGATCGAGGTGCTGCCACCTCTGCACCATTTCCGCGAACACCGGAAGCTCGACCGCTTCGATTTGTCTTCTGAGCGCGGCAAGTGCGCGACGTCGCGCTCCTTCTGCAATCCGGCGCGAGCACCACTCCGGTTGATCCTGGTCTGCGCGAAAACGCCCGCGCACCAGCTTGCCGGTTCGCTGCCACTCGGTCAGCCGCGTTTCGATCCATCGCTCGTCCCATCCGTACCGCTCGTGAATCTCCCGTATAGTCACCGGGCCGGAGAGCGCGATGAACCTGGCGAGTATCTCGCGCCGCGCTGCCGGCGGCGTCATCACCGCTTCACGAAGCGCCGCGGGAACATCGACATTTCCGATATTCTCGACGCCGAATGCCGACAGATAACGCGGGTATGATTCGGTGAGTACGTAGCGAGGCTCGTCGTGTAGACCGAGGGGTATCGTTACCGCTCGCGAGCTGGATGTGAGATCCCGGAACGGATTGCCTCGAACTCCTTCATCCTCGGTCGCCATTCGCGCAGCGAGCTCGTCCGCGGTGAGGTCACCGGCGCGGTCGAGAAGATGAGCGAGCTCGTCGACAGTGCGTGCACGACGCCGAGGTGCATAGCCCGCTCTCTCCGCTACGATTTGCCGTATCGCCTCGAGAGTCAGGTCGTCGCCAGCCTCCTCTCCCATCACTTCACCGAGCAGCGAGCGATCAATGGAAAGAAGCGCAGCACGCTGCTCGGCACGCGGAGTGTCGTCACCGTACAGCCAGTCCATCACGAAACCGAATTGAAGGCTCGCGGCAAATGGCGAAGGAGTCTCGGTCTGCACGACGTGCACGCTGATCGCACCGCTCTCGATGTCATTGAGCACGGTCTTGAGACCGTTCATGTCGAACGCGTCCTGAAGAACGTCCCGGTATGTCTCTACGAGAATCGGGAAGCTCGGGAACTGCTGCACGGTTTGAAGAAGGTCCAGCGCCTTCAGGCGTTGAAGCCACAGCGGCATGCGCCGTCGCGGGCTTCCTCGGGGAAGCAGCAGGGCACGCCCCGCATTCATTCTGAACCGCGCGCCGAACAACGACGTCGACCCCACTTCCTCCATCACGAGCTGTTCGGCTTCCGCCGCCGACACTCCCAGCAGTCCCGCAACAGGTACGGGTCCGCCCAGATCCGGCATCCGGAGCATCACTCCATCGTCGGTTGTCTGGACCTGTACGTCCGTCCCCTGCAGAGCAGCACGAGCACGCTGCGCGAGCGCCATTCCCCATGGAGCATTCACTCTTCCGCCAAATGCAGCATGAATGACCACGCGGACGGCGCCGGTCTCGTCCCGAAAATGCTCGAGCACGACGTTGCGGTCATCCGGCACTATGCCCGTCGCCGCGCGCTGAGCACCGACGTATTGAACGAGAGTGTTCGCCGTCGCCGCGTCGCAGCCGTATTTCGCCTCGAGCACGTCGGAGCCCACACCTTCATTCAGCTCTCTCCTCAGCTCTCCGACACGGTGACTGAGCTCCAGCGATCTGGCTCCGTACTCACCGTGCCAGAAGGGCATCCGGGCCGCCATTCCCGGTGCGGGGTTCACGATCACGCGGTCGTGCTCGATGGCTGCAATCCGCCACGTAGTCGAGCCAAGCTGGAATACGTCGCCGACTCGTGATTCGTGAACGAATTCCTCGTCAAGCTCTCCCAGTCTCGTTCGATCAGGAAGATTCACGGAGTAGAGCCCGCGATCCGGAATGGTTCCGCCCGAGATCACGGCCGTCATTCGCGCTGCACGGTCACCAGTTACGCGATCAGTCACGCGATCCCATGTCACTCTCGCCTCCAGCTCGCTGGCGATGTCGGACGGATATTTCCCCGAAAGCATCGACAGCACTTCGTCGAATGCCGGCCGCGACAGGCGATGGTAGGGATACGACCTGCGCGCCAGATCGAACAGATCCGATGCGTTCCAGTCATCCACCGACGCCGCGGCGACGATCACCTGCGCCAGTACGTCGAGAGCGTTCTGCACGACTCTCGTCGCCTCGACTTCACCCGACCGCATCGCCGCGACGATCGCCGCGATCTCCATCGCGTCGTCACGAAAGGTCGGGACCAGAATCCCGCGGCTCGCGACACCGAGAGTATGTCCTGCTCTCCCGATTCTTTGAAGCGCAGCTGCGACACGTTTCGGCGATTGAAGCTGTAATACGAGATCCACCGACCCGATATCGATCCCCAGCTCCAGCGAGCTCGTCGTCACGAGCGCACGCAGCGCACCCGCCTTGAGCCTTTCCTCGAGCATGTGTCGCCTCTCTCGCGAGAGCGATCCGTGATACGGCTGCGCTATCTCTTCTTCGGCGAGAGCATTCACGCGCGCGGCGATTTTCTCCGCCTGGGCGCGGTTGTTCACGAACACCAGCGTCGTTTTCGATGCTCGCACATGCTCGAGAACTAGTGGTGCAACCGCCGGCCACACACTTCCGCCGACGTTGCCGAGATCCGGCACCGGTGACTGCACGGCGATTTCCATCTTCTTGGTCAGCCCGCAGTCCACAACCATGACCTGGCGGAACTCCGGCTCGTTGCCGACAGTCATCTCACATCCGCCGAGGTATCGCGCTACTTCGTCGAGTGGTCGCTGTGTCGCGGAGAGTCCTATTCTCTGGGGCGCCTGCGATGTCAGTGCTTCGAGCCGCTCGAGAGTCAGCGCGAGGTGTGCGCCGCGCTTGCTTCCCGCAATCGCGTGAATCTCGTCTACGATCACCGCGCGAGTCGAATGGAACATCCCGCGCCCACGGATGCTCGTCAGCATGATGTTGAGCGATTCCGGCGTGGTGATCAGGATGTGCGGTGATTTTCGCAGCATCCTCGCGCGGGCAGACGGCGGTGTGTCTCCCGTTCTCACCGCTACTCGAATCTCGGGAAACGATTTCCCTTCCAGCTCGAAGCGCCGCCTCAGCTCGGCGAGAGGGATCTCGAGGTTCCTCTGGATGTCGTTGTTGAGCGCCTTGAGGGGCGAGATGTAAAGAAGATGAACGCCGTTCGCGAGCGGCTCCTTCATTCCTTCCGCGATCAGCGAGTTGAGCTCCCACAGGAAAGCCGCGAGCGTCTTTCCCGTTCCCGTCGGCGCCAGGATGAGCGTGTGACTTCCACTCGCAATCGCCGGCCACCCCTTACGCTGCGGCTCGCTCGGTTTACCGAGCGCCTCGGCGAACCATTTGCGAACGATAGGGTGGAACCTTCGGTTCATGCTGCCCTACAAAACCCGCCGCAGCTTCTGAGCGCCCCACTCTTTGACCTTGTCGGTCCAGGGCCGCTTCCTGAATTCCTCGAGCTTGATCTCCTTCGAGAATTTGACGTCCTCGAGAAAGATCTGCTCCATCTGCTGCCCGATTGCCGGGTCGAGCGCCACGATCTGCGATTCGTTGTTGAATGCGATGGACCGGTTGTCGAAGTTCATCGAGCCGACAGCAGTCCATAGCCCGTCGACTACGATCGTCTTCGCATGCATCATCGACGGCTCGTATTCATAGATCTTCACTCCGCCTTCGAGCAGTGTCTCATAGAGCGCACGACCGGCATACCATGTGGTCTTGATGTCGGTTTGATCGCTGACGGTCAGGACCCGCACATCGACGCCGCGCTTGGCCGCCTTGATCATCAGCTGGCAGAAATCTTCGTTCGGCACGAAGTACGAATTCGAG
>DASWQD010000011.1:0-2788 GCA_036398255.1 Gemmatimonadaceae bacterium
TGCCTCGACAGTCGCAACTGCCTCGGCATCTTCCGGCGCCTTTGCCGTATTGGTGGGCGCAGCGAGAGGAGCCGACGGTGTCGCGCGAGGCACTACTCCGACAGTGAGAAGGTTCGGCGGTGGAGCCGCCTTCGCGCCCATTCCTCCGCGACCAATTCCCCGCGCGCCCATTCCACGGACGACGGGAGCCTGAGGCTTCGGAGCCGGTGCGTTTGCTACCGCCGCTGTCTCGAGCTGTCGCTCGACAGTCGGAGCAGCTGCTGCTGGAGAGACTTCATAATCTCCGCCTCTCTTTCTCAGGTCGATCACGTCCGCGTCATGCGCATCGTGCAGGATGCGAATGAAATTTCTCTCGCTGAGACTTTCGCTGTCGCGACCGAGAAGAGACCGGGCAGCACTGCGGACCTTCGATGCGGCGGTGGCCTTGTTGCTCGTTGACGCCGACGCAACAGCGCGGCGCACGAGGTCGAACGCCTCGTCGCGCGTGAGACGAATGCCTGAAACGCCGATGTCATCCGCTTTTGCAGCAGACGGCGCCGCTGCGGGTGCTGCGGCTGCCGGCGCTGCCGCCGGTTTCGCTTCAGCCTTTGGCTCGGGCTTTTGATCCTTCAGCGCGTGATCGTCACGATCGCGTCCGCGTCCCCGGCCGCGGCGACTGCGACCCCCGCGATCCTCTTCCTTCTCTGCTGCGGGCGCTGCGGCAGCAGCAACAGGCGTCGGTGCAGCCGTCGACTCGGCAGCGGCTGCTCCCGATCTTGGCAGATCGACCTCGAGCTGGCCGTTCTCGAGCTTGTTCAGCGAAACAAGGCCGCGCTTCGCCGCCTCGGCGACGAACAGCGAGAACTTTGCCTTGCCGACGTTCTTCTCGTCGAATGAGCTGTCGATCTGCTGCATCACCTGCTTGAGGCGGTCGGCGCGCATCACGTCGCCATTGCGCTTCATGCGCTGCACGGCTTCGCTCACGAGCTCCCACGGATCATGCTTGACGACTTCTTCCTCGCCCGACTTCACGAGACCGGCAAGCGCATTGTACGAGTAGTACTCGTCGCAGTTCATTACCAGCAGGTCGCTCGATGACTCGCGGATGCCGACACCGATAACGTACTTGCCGTATTCCTTGAGCTTGATCACGAGGCTCGAGAAGTCCGAATCACCGGAGAGGAGAATGAACGTTCCGATCTCCGGTCGCACGAAGACGAGCTCGAGGGCGTCGATCGCGAGGCGGATATCGGTCGCGTTCTTCTTCGCGGAGCCGTAGGCGGGCGCCATGATCATGTCGATCGAAGACTCCGCGAGCGGCACGATGTACTGCGGGTAGCGGCGCCAGTCAGCGTATGCGCGCTGGACTGAGACCTTGCCCTTGATGATGTCCGATGCGAGGAGGTTCTTGAGCTCCGTCTGGAGGTCGGAGCGGATTCCCATCGTGACGTTGTCGAAGTCGATGAGAAGCGCGGCGTTCGGCGCGTGGTGGATCTGGTGGGGTACTGAGGAGGAAGCTGAAGCGGAGTGCGTTACTGCCTGAGGGCCCCGATGAATCGGAGCGATCGGACGGCGCGGCCCTGCCGGCGCTGTCCGTTGTGGACGGAATGTCATGAATTATTTGATGGTAGTACGCTCCAGGACCGTGTGCCCTGGACTTGCGCGTCTTCAGGTCCAGCCAGGGACGGCGGCATGCTTTGATTGCTCGCCCTTCCCCCGAATCCTCGAAGTCGCGGTAACCCCTGTAATTTATTGCTGAATGCCGATGAATCAACTGCGATACCGAACAAGACTCATCGTCATACTCTCGCTTTTTGCGATAGTCCCGGCCGCGCTGCTCACTATTTTGTGGGGAAGCACGGTTTCCAGCACGCTTTCGCTCGTCAGCGGGCGAGGCGCGTGGGAGCGCGTCGCCACGAGCGGCCAGAAGGCGATCGACGGTGTCCGGAGCCCGTCGCTCACTCCCGCACAGCGCCAGCTCCTCGATGCTCACGAGCGCGAGCTCAACACGTCGCTGGAGCAGGCGCGCCGCTACAGCTTCATTGCGAGCCGATCCGGGCGCGTGGTGGTTCTCGCGGGGATGTTCTTCCTCATCGTCTTCGGATTTGCCGCGGCCCGCGTCGCCGGGCATCTCAGCAGGCAGATGAGCCGGCCTCTCGATGAAGTCGTGGGATGGACCGCGCGCATCGAGCACGGCGAGCCGCTTCCGCCGCGCAGCATGAAAGTCGCGCGAGGCGCACCCGAGTTCGCGACATTGCGCGAGCGAATGCGTGCAATGGCCGACGCACTCGATGCCGGACGAAAGCGCGCGGCGGAAGCAGAGCGGCTTCGCGCGTTCAGGGAAAGCGCGCGCCGTGTCGCGCACGAGCTCAAGAATCCACTCACTCCCATCCGGTTCGCGCTCGCTCGAATCAGCCGCGGCGCGCCGCCCGAGCTTCAGGAAAGCATCGATGTGCTCGATACCGAAACGAGCCGGCTCGAGCGAATCGCACGAGCGTTCGCCGAATTCGGCCGGCTGCCGGAGGGACCGTCCGCCGAGATCGACATCGCCGAGCTCGTGCGCTATTCAGCGAGCGCGGTTCCTCCGGGAATCGCGGTTCGCGTGAACGCCGAAGAGAGCATGCCTCGCGTGATCGGGCATCACGACGCGCTCGCCGGCGCGCTCTCCAACGTCATTCTCAACGCCGCCGATGCATGCGACGGAAAAGGCGAGATAACAATTGACGCCGCGCGTGATCGCATCGACGGAAAAACGGCCGTCAGAATCGACGTGATCGACACCGGCCGTGGCATTCCGGCCGAGGAGCTC
>DASWQD010000012.1:0-6475 GCA_036398255.1 Gemmatimonadaceae bacterium
AGCTCCTCAGCCTGTTCGATGGTCGCGGTGATCGGCTTCTCGATGAAAACGTGCTTGCCGGCGTCGAGAGCCGCCTTCGCGACGCTGTAATGGGCGGGCGTCGGAACGACGATAGTGACGGCATCGACGTCAGCAAGCAGCGACGCCTCGTCTTCATATCTGCGCACGCCGAGCTCGGCCGATACTTCCGCGGCGCGATCGTCACGGGCCTCCACAAAACCGGCAAAGCTGACCTCTTCCATGTCGCGGAGGATTCGCACGTGATGGAATCCGAGACTGCCGGCACCGATGACGCCGATTCTTACTGGCCTGGTCAGATTACGACGCCCCGTCCGCTGCCTTCGACGAAACGCATCAGCTCCTTCACCTCGGGGAACATCTCGAGCTCGGTTTCCGCGCGCTGCATCGCCTGCGATACGTTGAGATCGGAGCGGAAGAAGAGCCGGTACGCGCGCTTCAGCTCCCGCACGACCGGCTCGGAGAATCCGCTCCGCTGAAGGCCGACGCTGTTGAGACCATACAGCTTCACTGGATTGCCCACCGCCTTGAGGAAGGGCGGAATGTCCTTCGAGACACGAGAGCACCCGCCGATGAAAGCGTGGCGCCCGATTCGCACGAACTGGTGAACACCGGAAAGGCCCGAAAGCGTCGCCCTGTCCTCGATGATGACGTGGCCGGCAAGCTGTACGCTGTTACCGAGAATCACGCCGTTCCCGATGTGACAATCGTGGGCGAGATGAACGTATGACATGAGGAGGCAGCGAGTCCCGACGGTCGTCTTGAATGAATGCGACGTGCCGCGGTTCACGGTCACGAACTCGCGGATGACGGTGCCGTCGCCGATTTCCACCGTGGTCTCCTCACCCGCATACTTGAGGTCCTGAGGCGGTCCACCGAGCACGCTTCCGATTCCCACCTTTACGCCGCTGCCGAGCTTCACATCGCGATCGAGAGTCGCACGCGGATGGATCTGGCAGTCGTCGCCGATCTCGCAACCGTCACCGATGATCGCGAACGGGCCGACTTCGACGCGTGCTCCCAGCGTTGCGCGCGGGGAGACTATCGCAGTGGGGTGAATGCTTCCCTGCTTCACTTATCCCGCACCATCGCGGCCATCTCCGCTTCGGCAACCACTTCGCCATCGACGCGCGCCACTCCCCGCGTTTTCGCGATCTTGCCGCGTATCTGGATGATCTCGACTTCGAATATGATCTGGTCGCCCGGCTTCACCGGCTTCCGGAAGCGAACGTTGTCGAGCGACATGAAGTACACGACCTTCGACTCCGGGTCTTCCATCGGTCCGAGCAGGAGCATTCCACCGACCTGCGCCATCGCTTCGACGATCAGCACGCCCGGCATGATCGGGTGACCGGGGAAATGTCCCTGGAAAAAAGGCTCGTTGATCGTGACGTTCTTGATGCCTACGACGCGCTTGTTTTCCTCGATCTCGAGAATGCGATCGACGAGAAGGAAAGGATAGCGGTGCGGCAGCACCCGCATGATATCTTCGATTCCGTACACCGTGCGTCTCCCGGTCTCCTGTTTCTTCGGTGTAGCCGAAGTCCCGTTTCCAGCGTGAATCTTTCCCGCCTTCATCAGCTCGCGAACCAGCGTCACCGTGCCGCGATGGCTCGGCTTCAGCGCAACTATCCTCGCTCGAACTCGTGCACCAGCGAGTGCGAGATCTCCGATGCAGTCCATCGCCTTGTGCCGCACGAACTCGTCACGCCAGCGCAGCGGCCCGCTGACGAGCCCCGCATCGTCGAGGACGATCGCGTTCTCAACGGATGCGCCCTTGATCAATCCTCGCGATCTCAGCCACTCGACCTCGTGCACGAAGCCGAACGTCCGCGCACTCGACAGCTCGCGCTCGAATGATTCGCGACTGACGCAGATCCGAGTCGACTGACGGCCTATCATCGGGTGCGGAAACTCGATCGTCACGTCGAGCTCGAGCCCGTCCGAAGGATACGCCTCGTATACCGACTCGCCGTCGATGATTCTCACCGGCTCGGTGAGAGTCAGAATCTCCGGCTGCCCGTCGAGTGTCGCAAGCCCGGCACCCGCGAGCGACTGGTAAAACGGCGATGCGCTCCCGTCGAAAATCGGAGGCTCCGGCCCGTCCATCTCGATCGTGAGATCGTCGATCCCGAGCGCCGCGACAGCCGCAAGAACATGCTCGACGGTGTGGACAGTATTCTCCCCATTCCCGAGCTGCGTGCGCCTTTCGGTCTCGCTCACCTGCTCGACGCTTGCCCGTATCGGCTGCGCATGGGGGATATCGACGCGCCGGAGGATGACTCCCTGCCCTGAAGGAGCGGGCTTGAACGTCAGCTTGCACCGCTCGCCGAGATGCAGCCCCACTCCCTCGAGCGTCGCTTCCCGCGCGACCGTGACCCGGCTCATCAGCCTTTGCGGCTCTCGAGGAGGTTCTCCAGATCCTTGATCATTTCTGACAGTCTGAAGAGAGCGCCCGTCGCGCGCAACGACTCGCGGTGAGGTCGCGCCGGGTATCCCGACCATGTTTCGCCTGCAGGAACGTTTCCGAACACTCCCGACTGTCCTGCAATACGAGCGCCCGGTCCGATGCTGATGTGGCCGCCCAGTCCGGCCTGTCCCGCGAGCACGCATCCGTCACCGATTGTCGTCGAGCCGGCGATTCCCACCTGCGCCATGATCAGACAGAGCTTTCCGATTTTCACGTTGTGTCCGATCTGAACGAGGTTGTCGATCTTCGTCCCCGCTCCAATCACGGTATCGTCGATGCTCCCTCGATCGACCGTCGTGTTCGCCCCGATCTCGACATCGCTCTCGACGATGCACTTTCCGACGTGCGGGATCTTTCTGTGGATTCCTCCATCGAAGACATACCCAAAACCGTCGGACCCGATACGGACACCGGCATGAAGGGTGACGCGCTCTCCGACTTGCGATCCCGAATAGATCGTGACGTGCGGAAAGAGCCGCGACCTGCTCCCGACCGGAACTCCATCACCGACGACGCAATGGGGTCCAATCCACACTCCGTCACCAATCACCGCGCAATCTCCGATCACCGCATAAGCGCCGAGTGACACTCCCGATCCAAGCTTCGCTCCGCGGCCGACGCGTGCGGTCGAATCGATCGATGGAGCTCGATCGTCTGCAGGATAGAATTTCGGCAGCAGCTCGATCAACGCTGCCTGCGGCTTGGCGACGATTACACGGGACGGGACCCGCCCCGGCACGTCAGCCAGCTCTGGAGTCACGAGCGCTATCCCTGCGCTCGACTCCGCAAACGCACCAGCGTATCGTCCGTCCCCGAGAAACGTGATCTGGTCGCGCGTTGCGCGTCCAAGCGGGGCAACGCTCTGCACCTCCGTATGCTCCTCGCCACGAAGCTCTCCGCCAACAAGGTCTGCAATGGCACGAGCGGTGAGCGTGCATGCGCGCTCACCGCCTGGTGATGCCGAATCTGAGGCGCGGGAGCTCAACGCTTGGGCGCAGTAACTCCAGCCGGTCGAGGCGACAAAGCTCCGGTGGCAGTCGGCTTGGGAGCCGGCGCAGCCTTGACGCGGGCGAGAACCTTCTGCGTGATGTCGAGGTTCTTGTCGGCGGCGACGATCACACTGGTCTGCGACGCGACGTCGAAGATCATCGCGTACCCATCTTCGGCACGCACCTGCTCGATCACCTTCTGGAGATTCTCCATAATCGGCCGAATGAGCTCGGCCTGGCGTGTCTGCATGGTGCTGTCGAGCGCACGGGCACGAGTCTGATATGCCGCTTCCTGATTCTGAATCACGCGGGCGCGGGCAACGCGTGTGGCGCTGTCGAGGCGCGAAGCCTCCTTGTCGAACGTCGCCGCCATGGTCTGGAGCGAATCGCTCATGCGCTGAAGCTGAGCCTGGTACGCCGCAACCTCAGTCTTGAACCTGTTTTCGGCATCCGCACGCCCGGGTGCCTCGGCGAGAATCGCCGCCGAGTTGATGAAGCCGATCTTGGGTGCCGCAGCTGCCTGGGCCGATAGCGAGCCGGCAGATGCTGCACCAACGATGAGTGCGAGCAGGGCCGCACGAATCAATCCACGCATTAACACTCCAATGTTAGAAGAACTGACCAAGTTTGAAATGGAATTTCCAGCCCGGTGCGGGCCGTCCGTTGATGTCTACTTTGTCCAGACCATACCCCAGGTCTATCCCGATCGGTCCGAGCGGGCTCACAATCGCAGCCCCGAAACCGAACGAGCGGAACAGTCGCGTGGGATCGAACTGGCTCGGGCGGTCCCACACATTGCCGCCCTCGAAAAATGTATTCAAATAGAGAGATTGGCTAACCCGGAGTCCAAACTCTCCTGTGCCTGCGAAGAAGGCATTCCCGAACGAGGTGCGCTGAACGCCGCTTCCACCCTCCGCAGCGGCGTTGAAGCCCGCAGGAGTGATGGAAAACTCCTCGTAGCCTCTCAGCTGCTCTCCATATTGAGTTCCGCCGAGCGCAAATGCCTGGCTGTAGAAGAAGGGCCCCGGATTTCCAAAGACCATTCCCGCACGGGCCGTGAGCCCGAGCACGAATGTCATCGGCGCCGAGCCGAGTGACGCTACGCCGATGCCGCCGATTGGCTCGTATGACTTGAGCTCGGTCGTGTACCGCTGGAACGTCGCTGTGCCGCCGAGCGGGCCGCCGTTGAACTGCGCAGTGAAAGTCTGCGAGCCTCCCTCAGCCGGGAACGGGAGGCCGATTCTTGTGTCATGCGAGGCCGTGAAGCCAAGTGTCGACCGAAAGCAGTTGTTGCAGCGATCGGCTACGTCTGCAAGCAGTCCCTCTCCGCCGTAAGACACTCCTTCACCACCGTACGATACGAGGAGGCGGCTGTAGAGAGAACCCGGCACCGGAAGACCAACCTGAAGCTGGCCACCCGTGCGCGTCACGCGGCCGAGATCAGCGACCGTGTACCGTGAAGCGGTGTGATACGCGGTTACGCTTCCCGAGATTCGGGTCTGATTGATGTTCGGGTCGGTATAAGTCGCGTTGAAGTCGTTGATGTAGCGGCCGAACTGATACTGGAGCTGGGCACGCTTGCAGCGCCCGAGAAGGTTCGGCTGATCGAGACCGATGAATCCGCCGATGCCAGTCCCCTGCCCGGTCGATGCGCCGAAGTTCACGTTTCCGGTGCGCTTCTCCTTGACGCGGAAAACAATGTCGACATCGCCCTGTTCTCCGACCGGCCGGGTTTCAGGAGCGCCCATCGGCGATTCGAAGAAGTTCAGGTTCGAGATGTTCTGATAGCTGCGCAGCAGGTAGTTGCGATTGAAGACCTGGCCCGGGGCAAGAACGATCTGCTCGCGGATGCAGGATTCGAAAGTGAAATCGTTTCCGACGATATCGATTCGGTTGACGATTGCCGGCGTCTGCTCATCGATCTCCCAGCGGAGGTTCACCACTCTGAGCGTATCGGAGCCAGGCTGCCTCTCGACGACCGGGCGGATCCGAGCGTAGATGTATCCCTCGTCGTTGTATGCATCGCGAAGCTTCTGCTCCGCCGCATCCCAGCGACTCTGGTCGAAGGTATTCGGCGGGTTGCGGTAGCTGCGCCGAATGATGCTCGTCGCCCGCTGTGTCAGGGTCTGCGCGTCATTCGTGAACGGATAGAACTGCTGGATCTCCGGAGTGGAGAACCTCTTGTTCCCAAGCACTTCGAACGTTCCAATCTTGTACCGCGGACCTTCGCTGACCCGGAGATCGATGATCGCCTTGCCTGCCTCGCGATCGATGATGAGAGAATCGCTCAGGATTCGAAAGTCAATGAAGCCGCGGCTCGAGTAGAGCTGCGGAATTCGCTCGGCTAGATCGGTCGCATACTTGGAGTCGTCGAACTCGCCCTTGCGGAACCACAGGAAACCCTCGGGCTTGGACTGCATGACTCCCGCGATGTCGTCAGCTTCGACGCTGCGGTTTCCCGTTACCTGAAGCCCCGAGATAGCCAGCCTTCTGCCTTCCTCGACTCTGAAGGCGATCTTCACCTTGTTGTCCGACTCGCGAATGGTGTCGACATGAACCTTCGCGAGGTAATAACCCTTGCTCTCGTAAAGCGAGTCAGCGCGCTCCACGGCGAGGGCCAGTGCCGAGGGATCGAGGGGACGTCCGGCGACGAGCGTCAGCCGCTCGCGCACATCCTTGCTCGAAACCCGGTCGGCTCCCGTCACTGTGTACGAAGACAGAACTGGGCGCTCACGAACGGTGATGACGAGCGTGGTCTTCGGGGCCGTGGGCGGCACCGAGCAGGTCACCTGTACGTCCTCGAACTGTCCGGTGGTAAAGACAGCCTTGATGGCGCGCTGGATGTCGCGATAGTTGAGCGCTGTCCGCGGCGCGAGTCCGGCTGAGCCGAGGACGCTGGATGCGGCGACGCGGACATTTCCGGCGACCGCAATAGAGTCGGGGGTGGTGCACGCCCCAGGAGCACTCTCCTGGGCGAATACGGGAGTCCCTGCCGCCA
>DASWQD010000013.1:0-1883 GCA_036398255.1 Gemmatimonadaceae bacterium
CTTTCCGAAGAAGCGGCGCCGCTTCTCCAGTCCATGCTCACCTGCGCGTCCATGTAGTCACTGAACGCGAAGTAGTAGCCGAAGTTGTCGATGTGGCGTCGGTACGAGGGGCTGTTCCGGAATATCTCGTTTACGCCGAATCGCGGAGTGAGCAGCCCGCTTCGCCTTCCTGACCGCATGTCCTGGAAGATAAACGGAAGCCAGAACACCGGAACGTCACCGATGTAGAGAACCGCCGGCCGGGCGACGAGGAGGTTCTTCGAGATCAGCTTTATTTCCTTCGACTGGAAATGATAGTCGGGGATCGAATCGTCGCAGCTCGTGATCGAGCCGTTCTTCGCATAGAACCGAGTCGAGCGTCCTCCCGTGGTGTCGTTTACGAATCCTGCCGCGGCGCCGAACACATACCATTTCTCTCCGCTCTCGACAGCGGTGCTGATGTTGGTGACGCTGCCGCGACGTGACTCGACGTTGTATCGAAGCTGGCCGATCGCGATGACGTCGGACGACCCACGCGACGGATCGCGCAGCACGAGCGTGTCGCCGCGGGCCAGGACGAACTTCGTGGAATCGTTGTAGGTGATCGTGTCGCCGATGAGGATTGTCTCTCCTCTTCCCACGCCGGCAGGCTTTCCTTCCAGGTAGAGAGTTCGCGACTTCGCATTGAACGTGACCTTCATGCCTTGATACCGCGTGACCGAGTAACCCGGCCGATTCAGCAGCTCTGCCGTCGTCGAATCGGGATCCAGCCACTTGATGAGAACCTTCGAGCCTGCCGAATCAGCTTTCGTCGAATCGGCCGGCTTCACTGAATCGGCGGCATTCCGGGGAGGTGCCGGCGCGGGACGGGGCGGAGTCACCTGAGCACCCGCAGTAGCGGCGACAACAAGGGAAAGTGCGACGAGAATCCTCCTCACGCGCTCGCTCCGAGGCGCCGCGGCTCACGAGGCTGCGATTCGGACCGCTCGCGCGCGCGCCGCTGTGCCTCGAGGCGCTGCTCCTGGAGCATCGCTTCGCGCTCCCGCTGGCGCCTCTTGCGGGTCACCCAGTACGAAAGCACGACCCCGAGCTCGAACAGGAAATAGAGAGGACCGGCGAGAGCAAAGAGCGTTGTGGGACTTGCATCAGGCGTGATGAATGCGGCTGCAATGACACACACTACTATGGCATGCCGACGGAATTTCGTAAGAGTGCGCGGATTGACGATGCCGAGCACCGACAGCAGCAGGATCGCGATCGGCAGCTCGAACGCCAGCCCGAAAGCGAGCATCATGCTGAAGGCGAACCCGAAGTATTCCTTCGCCTCGATCATCGGCGTCAGCGACGCCGACTCGAATCCGTGAAAGAACTTCAGTGTGAACGGCATCACCACGAAGTAGCAAAGCGCGACTCCAGCGAGAAAAAGTGCGACCATCCCCATCAGCGCAGGCAGGATGACCCTCTTCTCGTGCTTGTGGAGCGCAGGCGAGAAGAAGCCCCAAAGTTGATAGCCGATCACCGGAGTCGCCAGCAGAATTCCGCTGATGATCGAGGCGTTGAGGATGATCTTGAACGACGTGCCCGGATGCGTATAGACGAGGCTGCCGTTCTTCAGATACGGCTTGATCGGGTCGGCCAGTACGCCCACGAGATCGAGCCGCTTCTGCGACAATACCACGAACGACGCGACCACCCCGACGAGAATGGCGCCGGCGATCCAGAAAAGGCGGTGGCGCAGCTCCTCGAGATGATCGAGGAAGGGCATCTCCGTGTCGGGAGCCACGCGCGCCTTTGCCACGACGTCAGCCGAGTATGCGCAGACGCTCGCGGGCGAGCTCCGCTTCGTCCGACGACGGGTATTTCTGGATCAGCTCGTTGTACAGTCGCTTCGCTGTGGTCGTGCG
>DASWQD010000014.1:0-5244 GCA_036398255.1 Gemmatimonadaceae bacterium
CTCACCGGTCTCACCGGTCTCACAAGACCCTTTCCCCCGATCCGTAAGACTGGCCTGATTCGCGCAAGAAGACAAAGCATGCCCAAGGCTTTTCGCAAACCACCACCAAGGGAAGCATCCCTGTTCATGCCGCCGGCATCCGCACAACCGCTCGCGGCGCGGATGCGCCCCCGCACGCTCGACGAAGTCGTCGGACAGCAGCACCTGATCGGTCAGGGCAAACCGCTGAGGGATGCAATCGAGAAAGGCGCGATCAGCTCGATGGTTTTCTGGGGACCGCCTGGTTCAGGCAAGACTACGATCGGACGCGTGATCGCCCGCTACACAGACCGGGAGTTCGTTCCGTTCTCGGCCGTGACTGAAGGAGTTCCGCGCATTCGCGAGATCATCTCCGCAGCCGAAGAACGGCTGGAGCTTGGGCGTCAGACAATCCTCTTTGTCGATGAGATCCATCGCTTCAACAAGTCGCAGCAGGACGCATTCCTGCCGCATGTCGAGAGCGGGACGATCACACTGATCGGCGCAACCACCGAGAATCCCTCCTTCGAAATGAACAGCGCGCTCCTCTCCCGCATGCGCGTGTTCGTGCTCGAGCCGATTTCACAGGAAGATCTTCGCGAGCTCGTGAATCGAGCGCTCGACGACAGGGATCACGGTCTCGGCACATTGAGTCTCAATCTGGACGAGGACGCGCTCGAGCTGATTGTCGTCGAGGCGGATGGTGATGCCCGCCGCGCACTGACCGTGCTCGAAGCCGCGGCGGTTCACGCGGGAAAGGGTGGGCGCATCACGGTGGATGTCGCGCGGGACGCGATGCAGAAGCGCTTCGCACACCATGACAAGAGCGGTGAGACGCATTTCAACATGCTCTCCGCACTGCACAAATCGCTTCGCGGCAGCGATCCGAACGGAGCCCTTTACTGGGCGGCGCGCATGATTCAGGGAGGCGAGGATCCAATGACGATCTTCCGTCGATCGATCGCGATGGCCGCCGAGGACATCGGGCTGTCGGATCCGAACGCGCTCCAGATCGCGGTCGCCGCGCGGGACGCATACCACATGCTCGGTCCTCCGGAAGGCTATCTCCCGCTCAGCGAGATGCTCATTTACCTGGCGACGGCCCCGAAGTCGAACTCATCGTATCGCGCCCTCAACGCAGCGATGGAAGCGGCGCGGGATACCCCTGCCGAGCCGGTTCCAATGCACATCCGCAACGCTCCGACGCGCCTGATGAAGGAACTGGGGTATCACGAAGGGTATCAGTACGCGCATGACGTCCCCGAGGCATACATCCCGCAGGAGTACCTGCCTGACAAGCTGAAAGGGACTGTATTCTATGAGCCGGGCCCATTCGGCTTCGAGAAGGACATCGCGCGTCGGCTCGCCTACTGGGCGAGCCTCAGAGATACAGAGAAGGCAGAGACATCAGAGACACAGAAAAAACCTGGAGACAAACCATGAGAAAAATATTTGCAGCAGCCGCGACACTCGCGCTTGCGGGTTGCGCAACGCTCGGGCTGGGCGGATTCAAGGAGCCGCTCGTTCACTTCAACGACGCGAAACTCCGCGGCCTTGGCCTGAGCGGAGGATCAGTGGATGTAGTCCTCAGCGTTTACAATCCGAACGGATTCGACCTGAACGCCACACGCCTTACCTACAAGTTGTTCGTGGAGAACAGCGAGCTCGGCACGGGCGCACTCAACAACGCGTTCCGGGTAGGGGACAACGACTCGACTTACGTCACGATACCGATCGACTTCACGTACGCTGGCCTGGGTTCGGCGGGCCGGGAGCTTCTTACGAGGGGCACGGTCAATTATCGTGTAACCGGCGACTTCACCGTTTCGACGCCACTTGGAAACTTCACTCGTCCGTACGATCAGACGGGTAGATTCTCCAGCTTCGGAAGAACTTCACAGAGCAGGTAACACAACGTCCAGGGAATTGATCGAGCTGACTGCCCCGGTCGAGAGAGCGTTTCTCGTCGGGGCACAGCTCAAGCGGCCGTCAGGCCGCAATGAGGGCACGGGTCTCACGCCGGGCGGAAATACGGGAACTCCCCGCAGCCAGCTGATGACCGAGCACCTCGAGGAGCTGGCCGAGCTGGTAGACACTGCCGGCGGAATTGTCGTCGGTCAGCTGACTCAGCAGATCGACCGACCGAACCCCGCCACGTACCTCGGGAAAGGAAAGATCGAAGAGCTCTCGCAGCGCATCAGCGAGACCGAGGCGACATTGATCGTCTTCGACGACGAGCTCACACCTGCGCAGGGCAAGAACGTCGAGGACGCCACCGGCAAGCGCGTCATGGACCGGGCCGAGCTGATCCTCGACATCTTTGCGACGCGTGCAAAATCCTCCGAAGCAAAGATGCAGGTGGAGCTCGCCCAGCTCGAGTACATGCTCCCGCGTCTCACACGAATGTGGACGCACCTCGAAAAATTCCGCGGAGGAATCGGAATGCGAGGGCCGGGCGAAACTCAGCTCGAGACAGACCGGCGGCTCATCAATCACCGGATCCGTCTCCTGAAGCAGCGACTGTCGGAGGTCCAGAAGTCCCGCGAGATAAGACGGACCGCGCGGAAAGGCCAGTTCAAGGCGTCGCTCGTCGGCTATACAAATGCGGGGAAGTCTTCGATCCTCAAGGCGCTCTCCGGTGCCGAGTCGGTATTCGTCGAGGACCGGCTTTTTGCGACGCTCGATCCGCTCACGCGCGACATACACCTGGCGGAAAATACGAGCGTACTCCTGACGGATACGGTCGGATTCATTCGCAAGCTTCCGCATGACCTCGTGGCTTCGTTCCGCGCGACGCTCGAGGAGGTGGTCGAAGCGGACCTGCTGCTGCACGTCGTCGACGCGAGCCATCCCTCGTGGGAAGAGCAGAGAATCGTCGTGAATCAGGTTCTCGCGGAGATCGGCGCGAGCGAAACGCCGACATTGTATGTCTTCAACAAGATCGACCTGATCGAGCACGATCAGCTCATTGCGCTCGAGCACCGGATCTCGAATCTCGTGCCCGGCTCCGTGTTCGTATCCGCTGTCACCGATGACGGGCTCGAGCCTCTCAAGCGCGCGCTGCTGGCTCATGCTCGCAAGCGGAGACCGCTGAGCGAGATCCGGCTGCCGCTTCACGATGGAAAGCTTCTTGCCGAGATTCATCGTGAAGCCGAAGTCCTCGACCAGCGTCACGAGGGTGGCGAGCTGGTGCTGACAGCGCGTCTGGAGGACGCGTTAGCCGGCAAATTGAACCGTGCGGGAGCCGGTGTGATCCCTCGCGATTGACCCGGAAGTGTTACGCGGTAGTGCATTCATAAACGACGGTACATAATGGCATTGCGTTCGCGGGTCGCGTATTATCCGAAGTCAATTCACTAGTTTTCGCACCGTTTGAGAACTTTCATCTGGCTGATGGGAGCGTTCGGGCTTGCCCTGACGCTCGTAATGCTGATCACACCTCTCGTGATCAGGAGCGCCGGCGCGCTCAAGCTGTACGACTCCCCCGACGGCGGGCGTCGGATGCATGCGCTTCCCGTACCGAGACTGGGCGGCGTTGCAGTGTTCCTCGGCGCCGCAGCGGTCGCGTGCCTGCTCTTCATTCGCACATCTCCGCGATTCACGACACCCGGTTCGGCGGGAGACACCGAGATCAGGTTTCTCGCCGGGGCATTCATCGGTTCCGGGTTTCTGTTCCTTACGGGCCTCGTCGATGACATCCGCGGGCTTTCACCCGGCGTCAAGCTCCTCGCTCAGCTTGTCGCGGCAGCCATCGCGATTGCATTTGGCGCGAGCCTCGATTCGATTGCCCTGGGCTATGGCATAGGCGTTCCCCTCGGATGGGTCGGCATTCCGCTCGTCGTGCTGTGGATCGTCGGTGTGACGAACGTCGTCAACTTCCTCGACGGGCTCAACGGGCTTGCGGGCGGAATCGCGGTTGTCGCATGCGCCACGATCATCGCGGCCGCGGCGCTTCTCGGAAACTTCTCGGTCCTGCTGCCAACCGTCGCGCTGATGGGCGCGCTGCTCGGATTCCTGCGCTACAATTTTCCCAGGGCGCAGATATTTCTCGGCGACTCGGGGAGTCTGAGCGTCGGATTTCTCCTCGCAGTGCTGTCGCTACAGGCTTCCGTGAATTCGGCGGGCGCTACGCTCGTGATCCTTCCGATTGTCGCGCTGTCGGTGCCGCTCCTGGACGGCGCGCTCGCGATCATCCGGCGCTGGCTGAGGCACGTGCCGCTATCCGGCGCTGACGCGCGGCACATTCATCACCGCCTCCTGGCTCTCGGTATTTCGCCGGAGCGGACAGCAATACTTCTGTGGGCGCTTGCTGCGGGAATGGCCGGGTTCGGCCTCCTGATCGCATTGACTGCACCATTCGTCGCGACTTCGATAGCGATCTTCGGTCTCGTCGGCGTTGCGGTTATGCTGATCTATGGAACCAACCTCCTCTCGTATCATGAGCTCATGGTCGCAGGTGAGGTTCTCGTTTCGGCCCCCTCGCGGGCGCGACGCGTGATCAGCGATCAGATCATGGCAATGGATGTCACGGCGAAGATTCAGAACGCCGAGACTCACTCGGAGATCTCCGACATCCTGCACGAGGCGGCGGCAGAGCTGGGATTTCTGGGAATGGAAGTGACGGGAGACGACCTCGCAGCCGGCAAGATGGCTGAGCGGGTGCTGACAGCGAGCTGGGCGTGGAAGCTCGACTATCCGATTCGCGTCTCGACCGAGGACAGGACTGTCTCGCGCGTGTTGAGCATATGGTGCAGCGCGGAGCAAAGCGCGCGGCCGTTTGGAGCCGAGCGTATTGCGCGCGTCGTGGGCCCGGCGCTTCAGAACTGGTTCGAGCAGCGCCTCATAGCGGACACCGGCGAGATTGCCGCGCGAAGCAGGCGCCCCGCTGCATTGAAGCGGCGCCTGCGAATCAAGTAATCAGGTCTCGCCGGCGTACTCGTAGTTGTAGTATCCGCCGTAGCTCTGCAGCTTCGAGTCAGGATCGTTGAGCACAGCTCCCACGATCCGCGCGCCAACCGACTGCAGCTGCGCAATTGCCTGCTGACCCGCGAGCGCCTCGGTCACCCCTGCTCGAACAACGAGCACCACACCATCCGCGATCGTCGCGAGAATAGCTGCATCCGACGCCGCGAGGAGCGGGGGAGTATCGAGCACTATCAAATCGAATGCTCCGCCCAGGGTTGCGAGAGTGTTGCGCATCCTTTCACCACCGAGCAGCTCGGATGG
>DASWQD010000015.1:0-3981 GCA_036398255.1 Gemmatimonadaceae bacterium
GCGCTCGTTGCGCTGGCGCGCGAAATGAATTCCACTTTCGCCCGCATCCGCCCGCGGAACGGCGTGTGGTCGGCGGCGGACAACCTCGCGCATCTGGCGCTCGTGGAGCAGTTCGTGGTCGACATGATTGGCAAGTCCATCGGGAAGGCGCGGGCCGAAGGGATCGGGCCGGATGCATCGGACGAGTCGTTCATCGCCTCGCTGGACCGGTGGCGGGTGCCGGAGCCCCTGATGAAAGTCATCGCCCCCGCTCGCATCACGCCCGACAACTCAAAATCGGTCGAGGAGTCCCTGAGCTCGCTCGAGGAGTCCCGGAAGCAGCTTCGCGCCGTGCTGATCGATAACTCCGATATCGATCTCTCGGCCATCAAGCGCGCGCATCCGCTGCTCAAGGAGCTGGACATGTACCAGTGGGCGCTGTTCGTTGCGCAGCACGAAGAGAGGCATCGCAAGCAGATGGAGCGGTCGATCGCCGAGGTGACCGAGCGTGCAGCCGAGTGCGCTCCAATCGTCTGACGGGACTTGCCGCGGGGACTGCCGGCGCGTATGTCCCACCCTGCAAGCCCGTTAAGGGCGGATCACGGGCTCAATTAATGCAATTCCGCGTGGATTAAAACATCTTTTCCCGTACACGTACAGGAGAGACGTGACAATAAATACTGCCGATTCCGAGATGCTTTCGAAAATCGAGGTCCTCGCGGACCTCGAGCAGGTCGTCGCCGAGCTGATGGAGGTTCACGAGGCAAAGCGGATACTGTGGTTCCCGAGCGACATCCTCGATCCGGCGCCTGATACGGATCCCGACCATCACATCCGGGAGCTTCGGAAGCGTGCTGAAGGAATCAGCGAGCCCGCGCGCGTCGCTCTCGCGCTCAACCTCCTGACCGAGGAGGGCCTGCCCCATTTTCATCGGCTGCTTGCAGTCTATCTGGGCAACGAAAGCCACTGGAAATCGTGGACCAATCTCTGGACGGCGGAGGAAGACCGTCATGGTCTGATCCTTCACGACTACACGCGCGACGCGCAGATCTTCGACCGAACGGTGATCGAGAAGATGCAGTTCGAATACCTGCGCGCCGGTTTCGCGCCGGAGTGGGATCGCGATCCCTATCGCGTATTCGTCTACACGTCACTCCAGGAACGGGCGACTCAGATCTCGCACGCGAACACCGGCAAGCTCGCCTCCGAGTATGAGCCGATGATTGGCGAGGTGCTGGCGAACGTCGCAAAGGAAGAGGCGAGGCACTACACGTTCTATCGGACGGTGTTCAAGGAAGTTCTTGCCCGCGATCCCAACCAGGCGCTGGAGTCCGCGGCGAAGATCATGCCGGCCATCGACATGCCCGGCGTGAACATGCCGGGCTTCCGCGAATTCGCCGATGTGGTGCGGCGGGCAGGCATCTATGGTCCGCGCGACTATCTCAAGATCGTCGAGGAGCAGATCAAGTTCTGGGCGATCGACAAGATGGAAGGGCTGAACGATGCCGGACGCCGCGCGCAGGAAAAGATTCTCGGAATTCCGGCGCGGCTCGAGCGAATCGCCGGCGTCATCGAGCAGAAAACGAAGAAGAAGACCTTCGCCTTCGACGTCGCTTTCCGCCGCGAGTTCGTTATGGAGTAGCGAAAGCTCTACTCCGGCGCTGGAGACAAGGTTTTGTGAGACCGGTGAGACCGGTGAGAAAAGCAGAAAAACGTGTTTAGGGTTTTAAAAAACCACAAAAAAAGTGGTGTTTCGCGTTTCTCACCGGTCTCACCGGTATCACAAAACCCTTTCTCCATCCCCCGAGTGTAGCCTCTCAGGAGGCAGCGCCGGCTAACCCGAGAGATCCGGCCACTTTCTGCATCGCCACGATGACGAAGGCGATGTGCTCGTCGAGATCGACGCCCAGGTCCGCGGCTCCGTTGATCACGTCGTCCCGGTTCACGCCGCGGGCAAACGCCTTGTCCTTCATTTTCTTCCTGACCGATTTTGCCTCGACCTCGAGCACGCTGCGGCTCGGCTTCACGAGAGCGGTGGCTGTGATCAATCCGGTCAGCTCGTCCACCGCGTAGAGTGTCTTGGCCATCATCGACTGGCGGGGAACGCCGCTGTAGTTCGCATGGCCGAGTATCGCCTCGAGGATGTCTTCGGGAAAGCCGCGGCTCCTCAGAATTCGCACGCCTTCGGCGGGATGTTCCTCCGTCGGTGAGTGCGCATTGTTTGGCCAGCGCTCGTAATCGAAGTCGTGAACGAGGCCGGTGATTCCCCACCGATCCGCGTCCTCGCCGAATTTCTCGGCGTAGGAGCGCATGGCAGCCTCGACCGACAGCATGTGCTTCCGCAGCGAATCGCTCGCGGTGTACTCGTGCATGATCGCGAGCGCTGTCTCCCTGTCCGGCGTGTCGTTGCTCATGATTCTCTCACGGTCAGCATTTTCTCAATTCCTCGGCGAAGCTGAGAACTACGTCGGCGCCGGCCTGAATCAGTATGAGCGCCGCGAGCAAAGTATAAACCGGCTCAGCCGATCTGCGCTCGGGAGCGAGCGACCGGCGATATAGCAGCCATCCGCCGAGAATGACCGCTGACTCGATGACGAAGTCGATGAGCGGCCTCCTGTACAGCATGAGCCCGATCATGGGACCGCCGCTCCACGTTGGCTTGATTCCGGTGAGGTAGTCCCCGGCTGCGTGTGAGATCACGACAGCTGCGACCAGGAACGTTCCCGCCGGATCGCGCATGAGGAAGGCATATGCGACAGCGGCGACGAGAGCGAGAATAGCAACCGCAGGAAACGAATGCGAAAGAATACCCTGAACAGCTGGGCGCACCCCGGCGAGACAGAATGCCGCGTCCGTCCAGTCGGGAAGCTGGCTCGCGAAGACCAGGAACCACAGCGGTGCGGATCGGCGAATCCCGTGCGCACCGAGTGCAATACCGACGTGGCCGGCGTACATCTACTTTCTTGCGCGACGTTCCAGCAGAATCACCACGAGCGCGAGTGCGAGCGTTACGGCGATGAGGCGGATCGAATCGCGCATTTCGACAAGCAGGTGTAATTGGCGGACTGGGTCGCCCCTCGGCGGGCGCGGCTGCTTCGGAGATCGTAACTTAGCCGCCACGATGAACAACGTCACCCATCTCGAATGCGCGGCCTGTGGCAGAAAACACGAGGCCGCGGTGCTTCACAATCTCTGCACCGCCTGCGGCAAGCCGCTGTTCGCGCGCTACGACCTGGAGCGCGCGGGACGGACGCTCAACCCGGATTCGCTCCGGACACGACGTGCTGACATGTGGCGCTACCGGGAGGTAATGCCGGTCGCGAGCGACGAAAATATCGTAACTCTCGGTGAAGGATGGACTCCTCTCCTTCACGCGACGAGGCTCGGTGGCTCTCTCGGAATGCAGCACCTGTACATCAAGGATGAATCGCTCAATCCCACCGCAAGCTTCAAGGCGCGAGGGATGTCGGCGGCGGTCTCGATGGCGAAGGAGCTCGGTGTCACGAAGGTCGCTGCGCCATCCGCGGGCAACGCAGGAGGCGCGCTCGCCGCATACGCGGCGCGAGCGGCAATGGAGGCGCACATCTTCATGCCGCGCGATACACCTCGCGCCAACATCGTCGAGTGTGAGAGGCTCGGCGCGCACGTGACGCTCATCGACGGTCTGATCACCGACTGCGGTGCGGAGGTCGCGAGGCGCAAGGACGAAGAAGGGTGGTTCGACGTTTCTACACTCAAGGAACCGTACCGCGCGGAAGGGAAGAAGACGCTCGGTTACGAGCTCGCCGAACAGCTCGACTGGAGTCTGCCAGATGTGATCGTGTATCCGACCGGTGGAGGCACCGGCCTGGTCGGCATGTGGAAGGCGTTCGACGAGATGGAGCAGCTCGGCTGGATCGATTCCAGAAGGCCGCGCATGGTATCGGTGCAGGCAAATGGATGCGCGCCGATCGTTCGCGCGTTCGAGAAGGGCGAGCGGTTCGCAGAGCTCTTCGAGAACGC
>DASWQD010000016.1:0-8385 GCA_036398255.1 Gemmatimonadaceae bacterium
GCGATTCACCAGCGGTAGTGAAGCGAAGCATGCCCAACAATAATAGAGATTGGCGGCGAACACGCGAAACATCGTTAGACCCAGACGGTGGCGGGTCGTGGGTTACCAGTTAGACGGTATTGAGTGATCCGGTTTAAACCGTTGAACCCAGAACCGGATAACTGGTAACCCACGACCCGCCACCGTCTGGGTCTAACGATGTTTCGCGTGTTCGCCGCCAATCTCTATTATTGTTGGGCATGCTTCGCTTCACTACCGCTGGTGAATCGCACGGACCGGCGCTCGTCTCCATACTGGAGGGAGCGCCCGCTGGCATCCCACTCCTCGCATCCCACATCGACGCGGATCTCGCGCGGCGTCAGCAGGGATACGGCCGTGGCCGCAGGATGCAGATCGAAAACGATCAGGTCGAGCTGCTCTCCGGAGTTCGCGCGGGCTATACAATAGGATCGCCAATCGCGATGCTGATCCGGAATCGCGATTGGGCGAACTGGCAGGACGTGATGAACCCCGAGCCGGTCGAGGGCGAAACAGAGCGGCGTCGCGCCGTCACCAGGCCGAGACCCGGTCACGCCGATCTTTCCGGAATGCTCAAGTACGATCGCGACGACGCGCGCGACATCCTCGAGCGCGCCTCCGCACGCGAGACGACAGCGCGTGTCGCGGCAGGCGCAATTTGCCGCAGGCTGCTGGCCGAGCTCGGCGTGACGATTGGCAGTCATATAGTAGAGCTGGGCGGTGTCGCGGCTGCGGTGCAGGATGAATTGCCGGACGATGTCAACGAGGCAGCCGATGCGTCGCCCCTCCGCACGCTCGACAAGTCGGCGGAGGCAGCGATGATCGCACTGATAGATACGGTGAAGAAGGAAGGAGATACGCTCGGCGGAGTGTGCGAGGTGGTCTGTCGCGGATTGCCTGTAGGCCTCGGCTCGCACGTGAGCTGGGACAGAAAGCTCGACGCGCGGATCGGCGCGGCGATGATGTCCATTCCCGCTGTGAAGGGCGTTGGAATTGGAATCGGTTTCGAAGCCTCGAAGCTGCGCGGGTCCCAGGTTCACGACGAGATACACTCGTCTGCCGAAAGGCCACGCTCCGGCTCCATCGCTCGAAGAACGAATCGCGCGGGCGGCCTCGAGGGCGGAATGACAACGGGGGAGCCGCTCGTCGTGCGGGTAGCGATGAAGCCGATCAGCACATTGATGAAGCCGCTTGCCACCGTCGAGATGAAAACGGGCGAGGCAGCGGCAGCCGTCGCCGAGCGCAGCGATGTCACCGCTGTTCCCGCAATGGGAGTCATTTCCGAGGCGATGCTGGCGTTCGTTCTCGCGCAGGCAGCCATCGAAAAGTTCGGCGGGGATTCACTCGCCGAGACCAGACGCAACATGGAAGGATATCTCGCGCGCATCGCGGAGAGGCGTGGAAGGCCGGAAGCCTAACGTCATCCTCGTCGGACTTTCCGGATCGGGGAAGACTTCCATTGGGCGCGCCGCCGCGCGCGAGCTGCACTGGCCATTCATCGACTTCGACACGGAGATCGAGCACCGCCAGCACGCGTCCGTTCAGGAGATTTTTGCGCGGGAGGGGGAGGCCCGGTTCCGCGAGCTCGAGCGGCAGCTTACGAGCGAGCTTGTTACCTGCAGCGGAACGATGATGTCTGCAGGAGGGGGATGGATTACGAACCGGGAGGCGGTGGCACTTTTGCGCGGAACAGGGCGTATCATATACCTTAGAGCGTCACCCGAGCTGCTGGTTGCCCGTCTGGCCACGGCACGGGTTCCTAGACCGCTTCTCGAAGTACCGGACCCGCTCGACGCGCTCACCCGGATGTACGAAGCACGGCGCCCCCTGTACGAGGAGGCCGACCTGGTGATCGATACAGAAGTCTTTGACAGAAAACAACTTATAGATCAGGTTCGGCGGTATGCGGAGTCTCTCTAGGGCCCGCCGCCGCGAGCTTGCACCCTTATTGACGCATCATAGGTTACCCACGAATGGATGACAGATTGCCCGTTCCGATGACATTCCGAGTCATGGGACCCCACGAGCGGGGGCGGTTCGCCCCCGACGCCTGGGGCCACCTCCTCTCCCTCAGCGGTTCGGGAGCGATCAACCCGCTCGAGCTGGAGCACATCATCGAGCGGGCCCTCATTCAGATCGACGGCCGAATCGCGCTCGAAGACCTGCGCGGTCTTCTGGAAGGTTCGGGACTCGAGGATACCGGCGGCGCGTCTGACAACCAGACAGTTCATTAGATGGCCACCGCAAAAAAAACCACGACACGAAAGACCGCCGCCAAGAAGGCGGCGAAGCCTCGCGCAAGGAAGAAGGCCGAGGCGATCGACGAAGGTCCGCCGCCCGAGCCGGGAACCACGTCACTCGTAATCGTCGAGTCACCGGCCAAGGCCAAGACCATCGGCAAGTACCTCGGCCGCGGATATCGCGTGCGCGCTACGATCGGTCACGTCCGCGACCTGCCCGAAAAGAAAATCGGAATCGATATCGAGAACGGATTCGAGCCGGAGTACGTCACGATTCCCGGGAAGGAGAAAACTCTCACCGAGCTGAAGAACGCCGCGAAGGAATCGCGCGAGATCCTGCTCGCCACCGACCCTGACCGCGAGGGAGAGGCGATCGCGTGGCACGTGGCGAGCCAGGTACGCCGCAAGAATGGCGCGCCCATCAGGCGTGTGCTGTTCCACGAGATCACCAAGGATGCGGTGCAGGGAGCAATCGCCCGCGCCGGTGACATCGACGAACGAAAGGTCGACGCGCAGCAGGCGCGCCGCGTTCTCGACCGTCTCGTGGGATACAAGGCCAGTCCGGTTCTCTGGAAGACTGTAAAGAAGGGAATCTCAGCCGGTCGCGTGCAGACCGTGGCGCTGCGACTTCTCGTCGAGCGCGAGCGCGAGATCAAGGCGTTCAAGCCGGTGGAATACTGGACCGTCGAGGCGCTGCTCGAGAAGGAAGGAAAGGAGTTCACCGCGAAGCTTCATCACATCGACGACAAGAAAGCGACGATTCACGACGAAGCCGCCGCGAACCGCATTCTCGCCGACCTCGAGAAGCTGAAGACATTCGGCGTCACGGAAGTGAAGCGCCGCGAGCGCAGAAAAAATCCGGCACCTCCGTTCACGACGAGCACGCTTCAGCAGGAGGCGGCAAAAAAACTCGGCTTTGGATCGAAGCGGACCATGCGCCTGGCGCAGGATCTCTACGAGGGAATCGAGCTCGGTAAAGACGAAGGATCCGTTGGTCTCATCACGTACATGCGAACGGATTCAACGCGTGTATCCGAGACGAGCGCGGAGCAGGCGCGGGACTATGTCGCGCTCATGTACGGCAAGGAGTTTCAGACGGCTGCCATACAACTCTATGGCGATGGGAAAGCGAAGAATACGCAGGACGCGCACGAAGCGATTCGTCCAACGGATCCGACGCGCCGCCCGGAGCACATCGCACGCTATCTCAAGCCCGATCAGCTCAAGCTCTACGAGCTGATCTGGCAGCGGTTCATCGCATCGCAGATGGCGCCGGCACGGTTCGACACCACCACCGTGGATTTCGACCTCGCCCGCGTTTCGCTTCCGTACTTGTTCAGGTCCACGGGAAGCGTGATGAAGTTCGAGGGCTACCAGAAAGTGTATCGAGAGTCGCGCGAGCAGGGCGATGGACGAGGCAAGGCGCTCGAGGAAGAGCAGCCGTTGCCGACGATGGAAGTTGGTGACGACGTTCCGGTGAAGAAGATCACGCCGTCACAGCATTTCACCGAGCCGCCTCCACGCTACTCGGAAGCGAGCTTGGTGAAGGAGCTCGAGCGACTGGGAATCGGCCGCCCGTCTACGTACGCGTCCATTATCTCGACGCTCGTGGATCGGCGTTACGCGCAGCTGGAGCAGCGGCGCTTCTTCCCCACAGAGCTCGGAGATCAGGTCGAGCGTGTGATGGTGAAGTCCTTCCCGGACATCTTCAACGTGCAGTTCACGTCGCACATGGAAACCGATCTCGACAGAGTCGAGGAGGGCGACGTCAACTGGCGCCAGATGCTCAAGGAGTTCTACGGCCCGTTTGCGATTTCACTCAAGGATGCGGATATCGAAGACCTGATCGCCGAGGCACACGATCTTTCCGCGCTGGAAACCGAGCGGTGTCCTGTCGACGGCGGAAGGCTGGTGGCGCGCGGCGGATTTTTCGGCCCGTTCATCGCGTGCGAGAATCATCCCAAGACCTGCAAGTTCACTCGTCCGCTGCGCGGGGAGCGAAAGGTTGCGCAGCCCACCGATCAGATCTGTCACGAGTGCGGCGCACCGATGGTAATTCGCCACGGCCGTTCCGGTGAGTTTCTCGGATGCAGCCGATTCCCGAAGTGCCGCGGAACGCGGTCGATGCCGACAGGCGTGAAATGTCCGAAGGACGGAGGCGACATCGCGGTGCGCAGGTCGAAGAAGCGCGGCAAGGCATTCTATGGATGCGCCAATTATCCGGCGTGCGACTTCGTCATCTGGGACAAGCCCGTCCCCGAAGTTTGCCCGGAGTGCGGATACGTCGGCGCCGAGGCCAAGTCCAACAAGACCCGGGGCGAATATCGCCGCTGCATCAACTGCGCGAACGAATGGGAGCCTGCGGCGGAAGCGCCCGTTGAAGCGCTGGCCGGGTGAAATCAGCGGTCGTTGACGTTGTCGGCGGCGGCCTCGCAGGCTCGGAGGCCGCGTGGCAGCTCGCCGAGCGCGGACATTCGGTCGTGCTTCACGAGATGCGTCCGGTCAAGCAGACTCCGGCGCATCACACGGACCGCTTCGCCGAGCTGGTCTGCTCGAACACTTTCAAGAGCACCGAGACATCGAACGCGCACGGACTCCTCAAGGCCGAGATGAGGATACTCGGCTCGATGATACTCGAGTGCGCGGACGAAGCGCGCGTGCAGGCGGGAAGCGCGCTCGCCGTTGACCGGGACGTGTTCTCCGCGGCGGTTACGCAGCGAATCACGTCACACCCGAACATCGAGATTCGGCGCGACGAAGTCACGACAATCGAAGGACCCGCGGTCATCGCAACGGGGCCGCTGACGAGCGAT
This sequence comes from Gemmatimonadaceae bacterium, assembly GCA_036398255.1. GTDB lineage: Bacteria > Gemmatimonadota > Gemmatimonadetes > Gemmatimonadales > Gemmatimonadaceae > UBA4720. The sequence continues at coordinate 5,072 of DASWQD010000016.1, forward strand.
GCTCTCGCCGAATTCATGCGCGCGCGGCTGGGCACGAACGCACTCGCTTTCTATGACGCAATCGCACCGATCGTTTCACGGGACTCGATCGACGAGTCGATTGCTTTCACGGCTTCGCGATATGACCGCGAGACAATGGAAGGCGCCGACGAAGCCGGCGCGTACCTGAATTGCCCGATGACGCGTGAGGAGTACGAAGCGTTCATCGCGGCTCTCACTACGGCTGACCAGTTTCACGGACACGAGTTCGACGAGGTTCCGTACTTCGAGGGCTGCATGCCTGTCGAGGTGGCCGCAAAGCGCGGCCCTGACACACTGCGCTTTGGCCCGCTCAAGCCTGTAGGGCTCACCGATCCGCGCACCGGCCGGCGACCATGGGCCGTGGTGCAGCTTCGCCGTGAGGACCGCAACGGCAACATGTGGAACGTCGTCGGATTCCAGACGCGGCTGAGGATTCCGGAACAGCAGCGCGTCCTCCGAATGATTCCAGGTCTGGCCGACGCAGAGTTCCTGCGGTATGGCTCCATTCACCGCAACTCATATCTGAATTCTCCCGGCGCGTTGAGCCCTCATCTCTCCGCGCGCGATGACGATACGCTCCTCTTCGCGGGACAGATAACTGGAGTGGAGGGCTACACGGAATCGTCGGCGACCGGGCTCATTGCCGGCATCAATCTCTCGAGAATGCTCACGGGGCAGTCACCTGAGCTTCCGCCGCCGGTGACGATGATCGGCGCATTGTATCGGTATCTGCGCGAAGCGGATCCGAAACATTTCCAGCCAATGAACGCCAACTTCGGTCTTCTCGACGACCTGCCGGAGCCGATCCGCGACAAGAAGAAGAAGCGCGAGAAATTCGCCGAGCGCTCTCTTGCGGAAATCGCGGAATGGTCGGGCGTTCTTGTATGAACGAGATCGAGGAGTTTCTTCTCCATCTGGAAAAGGAAAGGAACGTCTCGCCGCACACGTTGAAAGCCTACAGGAGGGACCTCGAGGAATTCTTCGGGCACCTCACGAAGTACTATGGGGCGCGCGAATGGTCATGGCAGGGCGTTGACAGGCTGGCTCTTCGCGGATTTCTCGCGCATCTCAACCGCCGCGAGCTGAGCAAGCGCTCGATCGCGAGAGCGTTGTCGGCCGTCCGAAGCTTTTACGCTTTCATGAACCGCAACGAGATGGTCGATGCGAACCCGGCGCGCGGAGTGAGCAGTCCCAAGCTCGAGAAGTATCTCCCGGGATACCTCGACCGGGCACAGATAGATCTTCTCTTCCAGAGTGCGTCGCTTCACGCGCAGGACGGCAAATTCACCGACGTGCGGAACAATGCAATCCTGGAGCTGTTCTACTCCACCGGCATGCGTCTCTCGGAGCTGCGCGGAATCAACCGCAGCGACATCGACCTCCTGTCGCAGCAGGTAAAAGTCCGCGGGAAGGGAAGGAAGGAGCGAATAATCCCCGTTGGCGACCACGCTTCGCTCGCGCTTCGGAACTACGAAGCAAAGCGGGACGAGATGCTGCGCCAGGGAATCAAGGGAGCGGACCGAACCGCATTCTTCCTTTCCAGTCGAGGCAGGAGAATTTCACTCAGTGCAATCCAGAGCGCGGTCACCGGATTTCTCGACCGCATCGACGAGGACGCCGGCCTCTCGACTCACTCCCTCCGCCACACGTTCGCCACCCACCTTCTGGATGCCGGCGCCGATCTGCGGGCCGTTCAGGAGCTGCTCGGCCACGCTTCCATTTCGACCACGCAGATTTATACGCATACTAGTGTGGAGCGCCTGAAGGACGTGTATCGCAAGGCGCATCCGCGCGCCGAGTAAATCCGACATCGATTCTCGCTCGTAGTCAATTCGGAGTACGCAGTCCGCAATTCGGAGTGCCGTCATTTGCGCCATCACTGGATCGTTCGGGTGACACACTGGATCAACTTTGTCGCGCTCACGATCATGGTGGGGAGCGGGCTCAGGATTTTCAACGCGTACCCGCGCTTCGCCCGCCGCGGCGAAACCTTCTGCTGCTATCCGTGGGAAGGCACACCGATCCCCGCAAACCTCACGTTCGGCGGATGGCTCGCCGGAGCCAGGCAGTGGCATTTCGCGATGATGTGGGTGCTGGTGGTCAACGGGCTGGTCTATCTCGGGTTCATCTACCTGCACGGCGAATGGCGGGACCTCGTCCCGCGCCGCGGTTTTTTCCGGGATTCGTGGGAGATGCTCAAGTTCTACCTGTTCCTGCGCCGTGATCATCCGGTGCAGGGAAAGCACAATGCACTTCAGCGCGGCGTGTACTTCGTGCTTCCGTGGATCGGACTGCTCGCCGTACTTACGGGGATCGCGATCTGGAAACCCGTTCAGCTGGCTCCGCTCACCGATCTCTTTGGCGGATACGTGTGGGCCAGATACTGGCATTTTGTTTCGATGGTGCTGCTCGTGGTCCTGAGCTTCGTGCACATCTTCATGGTGTTCGCGGTGGATCCATACTCGATGCGCTCGATCATCACCGGTGGATACAATCCGGATAACTCTCCCGAAGCGCGCAATGCGCGGCCGTTCCGCAACCTGCTGCCCAACAGGTTTCGGAGGAAGGAAGCTGAATCATGACGATCGATCGGCGACGGTTCATCACGATCACAGGGTCTGCAATTTCCGCATCGATTCTCGCAGCGTGCAATTCACGGGGTCCGAAGGCGGCTGAACGGATCCTGCGCTACGCCGAGCGGAAGAATGAGGCTCTCGAGCGGGCACTCTTCCGGCACACGGCCATGGACGCACCAATCGCCGGGGCGAAGCTGGCCGGCGCTGCGCTTCCCGCCTACTTCATTTCACGCACGGTTCCGCTCTGGTCCGATGCCGTGAATGGTCCGTGGTCGCTCGAGATCGCGGGGCTCGTCGACCGGCCGATGAGCCTGTCATTGCAGAATCTCATGGATCTTCCGCGCACGCACCATCGCGTGAATCACTATTGCGTGGAAGGGTGGACTGCAGTCGAGCAGTGGACAGGGGTGCGGTTGCGCGATCTCGCAAAGCTAGTCGGTGCGCGGCGCGAGGCGCATTACGTGGATTTCGAGTCATTCGATTCCGGCTATCACGAGAGCTGGGACATCGAGAGCGCGATGCACCCCCAGACTGTAGTGGCTTACGGGCTCGATGGACGAATGCTCGGCCCCGCGCACGGGGCACCGGCGCGTGTGTACTCGCCGGTGAAGCTGGGCTACAAGAACACGAAGTATCTGACGCGGATCATGTTCCTGCCGAATCGAACGGGAGGCTACTGGTCGGATAGAGGATATGAATGGTACGCGGGAGTTTAAA
>DASWQD010000017.1:0-3589 GCA_036398255.1 Gemmatimonadaceae bacterium
TAACGCCGAGACGCGTGAGGAACATTTTCATCTGGGCATTCGTCGCATTCTGGGCTTCGTCGAGAATGACGAACGCGTCGGAGAGCGTGCGGCCGCGCATGTACGCGAGCGGCGCAATCTCGATTGTGCGCGTCTCGAGGGACTTCTGCACGCGCTCCTGCGGCATCATGTCCTCGAGTGCGTCGTACAGCGGACGCAGGTAGGGATCGACCTTCGCCTGCAGGTCGCCCGGAAGGAACCCGAGGCTTTCGCCGGCCTCGACCGCCGGCCGTGCGAGGACGATGCGCCTCACTCGCTTCTTGGAGAGGGCGTCGACAGCAGCGGCCACTGCGAGGTATGTCTTTCCTGTTCCCGCGGGTCCAATGCCGACGACGATGTCATTTTCCGCGATGAGCTTCAGATACTCTGCCTGGCCGCTCGTCTTCGGCTGGATGACCTTTCGAATCCCCGGCAGCACGATGCGCTGAAGATCCTCGACTCCATTCGCATCTCCGCGCGTATCGATGCTCATCCTGAGGACGTCATCGGCGGTGAGCTCCATCTGCTGCTTCGCAGTGTCGATCATCCGTCGCGCGATCGGCGCCGCCTTGTTCACCGCGTCCTGCGTCCCGGTAATGGTAAGGGTATCGCCGCGGAGGGCGATCTTGGCGCCTGTCTGCTTCGACAGCTCGACCAGGTTTTCGTCGTTGACGCCGGCCAGCGTCAGCATGTCCGCGCCCTCGGTCGAGAGGCGCTGGACGACAGGTTCTTCAGTTGCTTGTGGCAGAGCGCAGCTCCAGATGCAGGTCTGAAAGGTCCTCGGGCTTCACCGGGGTCGGCGCACCCTCGAACAGAGAGCGCGCCGCGGTCGTCTTCGGGAAAGCGATCACGTCGCGGAGCGACTGCGCGCCCGCGAGCATCATCGCAATTCGATCGAAACCAAGTGCGATGCCTCCGTGGGGGGGCGCGCCGGATGCGAGCGCCTCGAGGAGAAAGCCGAATCGAGCCTGAGCCTCCTCGGCTCCGACTCCGAGCAACGAGAGAATGCGACGTTGCATTTCGCGATCGTGAATTCGAATGCTGCCGCCGCCGAGCTCGGTTCCGTTCATGACGACGTCATAGGCGAGCGCACGCACGGCGCGCGGGTTGGAATCCAGCTTGTCGATGTCGGCGGGATTCGGGGCTGTGAATGGATGATGCACGGCGGAGAGCGCGCCGCTGTCCCCGTCGATTCCAAACAGCGGGAAGTCCGTGACCCAGAGAAGCTCGACGCGATCGTCCGCAATGAGGTTCATTCGGCGCGCGACTTCCTGCCGGACGCGATCGAGCGCGACACTCGAGACTTCATCGCTTCCCGCGACCATGAGTGCAAGCTCGCCTTCAGACAATCCAAGCGCAGCCCCGCCCTCGCCCAGAAATTTCGCCGCCGGTCCCTCGAGGGCACCGCTCGCCATCTTCACCCGGAGCAAGCCGGACGCACCGCCCGATTTCGCGATCTGCTCGATCTCGTCCACCTGCTTGCGCGAGAGTGTCGCCCCGCCCGGAATGCGTATCCCGCGAACTCGGCCGCCGCTCTCAATCGCACTTCGCGTAATTCCGAAGTCCGCTCCTCTGAATGCCTCGGTCGCGTCGAATATTTTCAGATCGTAGCGCAGGTCCGGTCGATCGGATCCGTAGTTCTCCATCGCGTCCGAATAGCTCATGCGCTGGAATTTTTCCGGAATCGAGATGCCGGCATCGGCGAAGAGGGCGTGAAGCAGGCCCTCGGTCAGCGTGAAGATGTCTTCGCGACCGATGAACGATGCCTCGATGTCGATCTGCGTAAACTCCGGCTGGCGATCTGCCCTCAGATCCTCGTCGCGGAAGCAGCGCGCGATCTGAAAGTACCGATCGTATCCGGAGACCATGAGCAGCTGCTTGTACAGCTGCGGAGATTGCGGGAGAGCGTAGAACTCGCCCGCGTGAACCCTGCTCGGGACGAGGTAGTCGCGCGCCCCTTCAGGAGTGGGCTTCGTGAGAATCGGTGTTTCGATCTCGAGATATCCGCGCTCATCGAGAAACCGCCGCGTCGTCTGCTGAAGCCGGTGCCGCAGCATGAGATTCTGCTGAAGCTCCGGCCGCCGCAGGTCGAGATACCGGTGGCGAAGTCGCAGCTCCTCGGCGGCGAGCTTGTCCGTCTTGCCCCGCGCCACCGGAATTGCCGGCACTTCGGCTTCGGACAGGACTGTGAGCGCCGTTGCCTGGAGCTCGACGTCCCCACTCGGTATCTCGGCGTTGCGTGTCTCGGCCGGTCGGAGACCGAGCTTCCCGGCGATCTGCACCACGTATTCCTGTCCCAGTGACGCGGCCTGCGCAATCACGGCCTCACTGGTCCAGTCGGGATTGAACGAGATCTGGAGAATTCCGGCGCGGTCTCTCAGGTCGACGAAAACCAGTCCGCCAAGGTTCCTTACGCGGTGCACCCATCCGGCAACTGTCACCGCTTTTCCTGAGTCCTGGGATCTCAGCGCGCCGGCAAGTCCGTCGGGCCTCAAGTCTGTTGCGAAAACGTTCGGCTTACTCACTAATTCAGTTAGGGGTCGAAGGGGTTAAACTTAGTAGTGATATACATTTGGTGAAAGGAGTTGAGAGAGTGAGCGAGGTCTCCGCGCGGGAAAAAAAGCGCGCGAATCTGCTGGACATGCTTCCTGCCGAAGCCGAGACCGAGCTGCGTTCGTTCGCTGCCCGACACGGTCAGCCTGCGTATCGAGCGGCGCAGGTCGTGCAGCACCTGTGGAAGTCGCCCCGCGCGAGCTTCGACGAAATGGCCCAGCTCCCGCGCCAGCTGAGAGACGACCTCGCCGCCGAGTTCGATCTCCCGCGCCTCGGACTCTCGGCCCGCCAGACATCGACCGACGGCACCGAGAAGTTTCTGTTCCGCCTTCACGATGGCGAGCACATCGAGACAGTCGCCATTCCGGAAGGCTCCCGACTCACGCTTTGCATCTCCTCGCAGGCGGGATGCGCACTGCAGTGCTCATTCTGCGCGACGGGAGCGATGGGATTCTCACGCAACCTCGCCGTCCATGAGATCGCGGGCCAGGTTCGCGAGGTGACTCTCCTCACCGGGCGCGCGCCGACGAACATCGTATTCATGGGGATGGGCGAGCCACTGATGAACTGGAAGGCAGTAGATCCGACGCTCACCATTCTCAACGACGCGAATGGATTCGGAATCGGAGCGAGACACATCACTGTGTCGACCGTCGGTGTGCTGCCGGGAATCGTCGCGCTCGGAGAGCGGCCTGAGCAGTTCAGGCTCGCGATCTCGATTCACGCGCCGACCGATGCGCTCCGCCGGTCGCTCATGCCCATCAACACGAAATATCCGCTCGCGCAGGTGATCGAAGCCGCACGCGTATTCGACCGCCGAGTGACGTTCGAGTACGTGATGCTTCACGGCGTCAACGACGAGCCCGAGCACGCTCGGCAGCTCGCCGACCTCGCGAAAAGATGCAAGGCGTTCGTCAACCTCATTCCGCTCCACGCAGGCGGCGCCGGAAATTTTGTCGCGACTACGCCGCAGGCGATCGCGGCGTTTGCACGCCTCGTTCGCGCGCGCGGAGTCGAG
>DASWQD010000018.1:0-7367 GCA_036398255.1 Gemmatimonadaceae bacterium
CGGTGCTTTGATCGACTACCAGCGAATCGTCCAGGACGGCGAAATCGAGGTAGCCGCTGCGGCCATAGTAGCGCGGGAGCGCCTCGCGTAGATCGGCGCGCAGCTTTTCTTCGTCGTACTGTCCGGTGCGGAACCAAAGAAAGCCTTCGGGCTTCGTGCTGATGGCGCCGCGCAGGTCATCGTCGGAGAAAACCTCGTTGCCTTCGAACACGACGTCGGCAAGGGCGACGCGTCGTCCTTCTTCGACCTCGATGACCAGGCGCTGGTCGTTGGTTTTGCTTCCGGGAATCGGTTCGAGCCTGTGCCGCACGCCGCGCACCTGATAGCCTTTGCCGGACAGCAGCTGGCGGACCATTGCTTCCGCGGCCTGCACGCGTGCCGGGCGCAGGAAGCCGACCCGCAGCTGCGCGGAGTCGAGCACCTGCGATTCGCGCGCGTTCTCGAGGCCGATGATGTCGATCTGGCCGACGTACGGCTGTTCCTCGACTACCCATGTCAGCGCGACGTGATTCGGCTGGTCGGTCTCGGCAAGCTGCGGCACAATGTTCTTGTACGCGCCCGTCGCCCACAGCTTGCGCATGCCGTTCTGAACATCGCGAATGTTGATGGTGTCGCCGGGATTGATGCCGGATTCGCGGAGAATGTTTTCCGTGCTCTGGCGGACATTGCCCTGTACCGCGGTGCGGCTCACGACGAGGCGCTGGGCCTGGGCCACGACCGGGGTCACCAGTAATGACAAGAAGGCTACTGCTACTGCAGCAGCCTTCTTGATGTGGAACGTCTTTACAATCATGTCGAAGTCGTCAATGCTCTGAATTCAAGCGTTTGGCCATCTGCGGAGACGTCGACTTCGATGTCGTCGCCACGCGGGTACTCGGCGCCGAGGATTTTCTCCGAGAGCGGATCCTCGATGTACTTCTGAATCGCCCGGCGCAACGGACGCGCGCCGAACTTCTGGTCGTAACCCTTCTCGATCAGGAACTTCAGGGCGGCATCGGTCGCCCGCAGCTTCAGCCCCTCGTCCTGCAAACGAGTGTGTACTTCCTTGAGCATGATATGTACGATCTGGCCGATCTGTTCCTGCGTCAGCGGGTGGAAGACAATGACGTCGTCCACGCGGTTCAGGAACTCGGGGTTGAAGGCACGTTCGATCTCGTCCTTCACCTTGCCCCGCATCGTCTCGTACTGCGTCTCCTCGTCACGCGCATGGAAGCCGAGTGACTTGCCACCCTTCGTGATGTCCCGCGCGCCCAGGTTGGACGTCATGATCAGGACCGTGTTCTTGAAGTCGATCACGCGGCCGTAGTTGTCCGTCAGCCGTCCCTCATCCAGCACCTGCAGCAGGATGTTGAACACGTCCGGGTGTGCCTTTTCGATTTCGTCGAGGAGAACGACCGAGTACGGACGGCGGCGGACCGCCTTGGTCAGCGTACCCGAATCCTCGTAGCCGACGTATCCCGGAGGTGCGCCGATCAGGCGCGACACCGAGAACTTCTCCATGTATTCCGACATGTCGACGCGGATGAGCGCGTCGCGGTCGGCAAACAGGAACTCGGCCAACGCGCGGGCCAACTCGGTCTTACCCACACCGGTCGGACCGGAGAAGATGAAGCTGCCGATCGGGCGCGACGGATCCTTCAGGCCGGCTCGGCTGCGACGAATCGCCTTCGAAATCGCCTTGATCGCCTCGTCCTGCCCGATGACACGCTGGTGCAGCTCATCTTCCATGTGCACCAGGCGCTCGGTCTCGGCCTCACGCAGACGGGTAACTGGAATGCCGGTCCAGCGGCTCACGATGAAGCCGATCTCTTCCTCGCCAATCGTCGGGCGGTGCGTCTTGCGCTCCTGCTCCCACTCTTCCTGCTTGCGGCGAATGTCACCTTGCAGCTCGCGCTCCGAATCGCGCAGCTCGGCTGCACGCTCGAAATCCTGGTCGCGAATGGCCGCGTCCTTGAGCGATGCCAGCTGATCAAGCTCGTCTTTCAGCTCGGCAACTTCCGGCGGCGGCACCTGCGTCGACAAACGAGCGCGTGCGCCCGCCTCGTCGATCACGTCGATCGCCTTGTCCGGGAGGAAGCGGTCGGTGATGTAGCGCTCCGAAAGCTTCGCGGCCGACACCAATGTCTCATCTGGAATCACCACCTTGTGGTGATCTTCGTAATGCTTGCGCAGGCCCTTCAAAATCTCGATCGCCTCATCAACCGACGGCGGATCGACAATGATGGGCTGGAAGCGACGCTCGAGCGCGCCGTCCTTCTCGATGTACTTGCGATACTCGTTCAGCGTCGACGCGCCAATGCACTGCAGCTCGCCACGCGCCAGCGCCGGCTTCAGCATGTTGGACGCGTCGATCGCGCCTTCCGCTGCGCCCGCACCGACCAGCGTATGCAGCTCGTCGATGAACAGAATGATGTTCTTGTTCTGCGCGATCTCGTTCATGATCGCCTTCAGGCGCTCTTCGAACTGACCGCGATACTTCGTGCCCGCAATCACGGCTGCCATGTCGAGCGCGAGCACGCGATTGTCTTTCAGACTGTCCGCGACTTCGCCCTTGGCAATCAGCTGCGCCAGTCCTTCGACGATCGCCGTCTTGCCCACGCCCGGCTCGCCGATCAGCACCGGATTGTTCTTCTTGCGTCGCGACAGGACTTCCATCACGCGCTCGATTTCCTTCGCGCGGCCAATCGTCGGATCCAGCTTGTTCTCGCGAGCGAGATCGGTCAGGTCGCGGCAGAAATGATCGAGTGCCGGCGTCTTCGACTTCTTCTCACCCTTGGGCGCGCTCGTCTGCGAGCTGCTTCCCGGCGACGAAGGCTGCGACGGGTTGACGTCGCTACCCAGCAGCTTGAGCGTCTCCGCGCGGGCTTCCTCGAGCGACACGCCGAGCGAGTTCAATACCTGCGCAGCAATGCCCTTCTCTTCGCGGAGCAGGCCGAGCAGCAGGTGCTCCGTGCCGACGTAGCTGTGATTCAGCTCGCGTGCTTCCGCCATCGCGTACTCGAGCACCTTCTTCGCCCGGGACGTGTACGGCAGCTCGCCCAATGCAATCGTTGCTTTACCCTTGCGGACCGACTCCTCAATGCGCTCGTGAATCTGCTCGAGATCAACGTTCAGATTCATCAACACCGCAGCGGCCACACCCTCGCCCTCACGAATGAGCCCCAGGAGGATGTGCTCGGTCCCGACATAATCATGCTGCAGGCGGATGGCCTCTTCCCGCGCCATCGCCAGCACTTTTCTCACACGGTCGGTGAAGTTGTAATTCACTGTTGGTTCCTCTGATCAGTCCGGTCGGGCTTTGCCTCTGCCCCTTTGGCAAAAGCTGTCAGCCTGAAACCGATCCTCTCTGGAAAAGGACGTATCCGACCTATCCGTTGTGACGCTTAATCAAAACTCGGTGGCGGGCGCAAAGCCTGTCCCCGATCTAAAGTCAATTCTCCGGCCCGGGGGGGATGTTCCCTTCGGCCGTCAGTATCCGGCGTACGTATGCTGCCCTGTGCAAATCGCTCTCCGCGTCCGTCAGCCTGCGACCCGCCGCCTGCTCCAGATGCGCGGTTTGCGCGAAAATCATGATCTTATTGAGCGTATATACACGGAGCCCGGGAAGCAGGTTCATACTCACGCCCAGGCGGACACCGCTCAAAAGATTCATCACTTCATCGAATGAAAGTGAGCGCGCGTAGCGTAGTAATCCATAGGCACGCCAGATCTTATCCTCCATGACCGCCGGCGCATCCCGCATCAAAACCGCGCGCTTTTCAATTTCGACCTGAATCACCTTCGACACAATCTTCTGGAGGTGCTCGATCAGGTCTTCCTCGCTCTTCCCCAGGGTAGTCTGGTTCGAGATCTGGAAGAAGTTACCGATTACCTCCGACCCCTCGCCGTACAGGCCACGGAAGGTCAGACCCACCTGCCCGATCCCCTGCAGCACCTGCCCGATCTCCTTCGTCAGGACCAGGCCGGGCAGGTGCATGAGCACCGACGCCCGCAACCCCGTGCCCACGTTCGTCGGACAGCTCGTCAGGAACCCGAATTCCTGGTGGTATGCAAAGGGAATCTGGCTGCCAAGCTCCTCGTCCGCCTGGTCGATCCGCGAGTACGCCTCCGCCAGGCGCAGCCCCGACATGAGTGTTTGAAGCCGGAGATGGTCCTCTTCGTTGACCATCACGCTGACGCTGTCCTTGGGTCCGAGTACCAGCCCGGCGCCCAGGTGTGCGCTTTCGCCCTGCTCGCCCGCCAGCTCTCGCGAAATCAGATGCCTTTCCAGGAGAACGCGGCGCGACAGCGGGGACAGCCCCGCCAGGTCGAAGGAAATGCCGCCCTTTAGCATGCTGTGGCGCTCGGCGGCCTGCCGTACCTGCTCGTAGATCTGGATTCGCTCGGAGTCGCGCAGCTTGGGCGCAAAGGCGTGCCCCTGGAGGTTGCGGGCAAGGCGGACTCGTGTGGACAGCACGATATCGGCGTGCTGGCCGCTGGCCTCCAGCCAGCCCAGCCCGAAATCGGCGAGGGCGTTGGCGTCCATCATTGCGCGGTCTCCAGCGTTCGGATCTGGTCACGGATGCGGGCGGCCTGCTCGAAATCCTCGGCCTCCACTGCCCGGTCGAGCTTCCGGCGCAGTCCTGCCAGTCGCTCTCGCCGCTCGGCGTCGGACGGGTCGGGCGGCAGATAGACCTTGCCGACATGCTGCAAGTTGCCGTGCAGCCTGCGGAGGAGATTCCTCAAGTGTGGCTCGAAAGTGACGTAGCAATGGGAACACCCGAGACGGCCGGTCTTCTTGAATTGCTCGATCTTCATCCCGCAAAACGCGCACGGCCCGACAGCCGCGGAGCTCTCGGCCAGCGCCTTTCCGGTTTGCGCGAGGAAATCGGTGAGCGGCGCGTCGGTCATGGCGACGCCCGGCTCGATGCCCTGCTCGAGCGCGCACGACTCGCACAGATGGGACGTGACGATCTTGTTGTCTTTAATGCGTGTCAGATGAACGATCGACTCGTTCTCGCCGCATTGATCACACAGCATCGTCGCCTGCCGCAGGGTAAAGTGTTTCGTCCGGACGCAGCTGCCCCTCCTTCATGTGCAGCACCCGGTCCGCCCGCTCCGCGAGATCACGGTTGTGCGTGGCAATGACCATCGCCATGCCGTGCACCTGCCTCAATGTAAAGAACAGCGCGTGCAATTGCTCGCCCGTGTGCGTATCCAGGTTGCCGCTGGGCTCGTCCGCGATCACAACCGCGGGATTGTTGGCCAGGGCGCGCGCTACCGCTACACGCTGCTGCTCGCCCCCGGAAAGCTGAGAGCTTTTATGCGTAGCCCGCTCGCTCAAACCGACGTCGCTCAGGAGCTTCCGGCCGCGCTCGGTCGCCTGCGCCCGGCTGACGCCGCGAATCAGCAGCGGCATCATCACGTTCTCCAGCGCCGTGAAATCTCGTAGCAGATGGTGAAACTGAAAAACGAAGCCGATGCGCTCGTTGCGGACCGTCGCGAGCTCCCGCTCGGAAAGCGTCGCCAGGTTTCGCCCTTCCAAAAACACGTCGCCCGCAGTCGGCCGGTCGAGTCCGCCCAGCAGGTGCAACAGGGTCGACTTGCCGGCACCGCTCGCGCCGATGATCGCTACCGCTTCACCGGGCGTTACCGAAATCTCTACCCCCTCGAGAATCCTCAGTTCACTGCCGTCTTCCTGAAAGTAATTCTTGCGCAGTCCGCGCCCTTCGAGAATTGGCGCCGAGAAATCAGTCATGACGAATTGCCTCGACCGGCAGCAGCTTCGAGGCTTGCCGCGCCGGATAGATCGTCGCCACGAAAGCGATCACCAGGCTCGCGCCGATGATCCAGATGACGTCCAGCGGATCGAGCGCCACCGGCAGGCGGTCGATGAAATAGACATCGCCCGGCAAGGTGATGAACTGGTACCGCTCCAGCAGCGTGACCAGCACCAGTCCGCCCGCTGTGCCCAGCGCCGTTCCGATGAGCCCGATCGCCAGCCCTTGCAGCATGAACACGCGCAATACGCTCGAGCGCGTCAGCCCCATCGATTTCAAAATGCCGATTTCGCGCGTCTTGTCCGCAACCACCATGATGAGTGTGCTGATGATGTTGAACGCCGCGACCAGAACGATCAGGAAGAGAATCAGCGCCATCGCCAGCTTCTCCAGCTTCAAGGCCGAAAAGAGCGATGCATTCAGTTCCTGCCAGTCGTTCGTGTAGTACGGGAAACTCAGGCGGGCGTGGAGCCGCGTCGCGATTTTGTCCGCTTCCCACGGATCCGTGACATTCGCGGCGATGCCACTCACGGTCATGCTGTCCAGCGACAGGAGATCCTGCACGGTGGCCAGCTCCGCATACATGTTGTTGCTGTCGTACTCGTACATGCCGGTCGTGAAGATCCCGGTCACTTCATACTTGCGGATCGGCGGCATCGGGCCGGTTGGCGTGTCGCGTATGTTCTCGAAGCCTCCCACGGTGATCACGTCGCCGATGAGCACGCTCAGCTTGTCCGCCAGCCGACGTCCAACCAGGATGCCCGGCTCCCCACTTCTGGCCGGGCCGAACTTCAGCTCACCGCGCCGGATCTGGCGCTCGATGTCCGTCATCGGCTCGCCCGTCGCTTTCGTGTCGACTCCTAACAGCTGCCCGGCCACGCCGTATTGCCCGCGTAGAATCCCGACCTGCGTCATCACGAACGGTTGCGCCGCCACCACGCCGGGTGTCGCCCGCACCTTTTCCAGCACGGGCCGGTAGTTGTTCATCCGGAAGCCGCTGCCGGTCTGTTCGAAAACGTAAATGTGCGGATTGCTGCCCAGAATCTTCTGCTGGAGATCCCGCTGCAGCCCCGTCATGACGGCGATCACCGTGATCAGCGCCATCACGCCCACGAAGATGCCGCCCACAGCAATGAGCGTGATGAGCGAGAGAAAGCGTCCGCGTTTCCGGCCGGCCAGGTATCGGCGCGCGATGAACCACTCCAGCTTCTTCATTCTTCCGGCCGCAGTGTGGGAAATAGAATGACGTCCCGGATGGACGACTGGTCGGTCAACAGCATGACCAGTCGGTCTATGCCGATGCCTACCCCACCCGTTGGCGGCATGCCGTACTCGAGCGCACGGACGTAGTCTTCGTCGTACGTCTGCGCTTCTTCATCACCCGCTTCGCGCAGTCTCACCTGCGCTGCGAACCGCTCTCGCTGATCGATTGGATCGTTGAGCTCGCTGAAGCAGTTCGCGATCTCCCGCCCGGCGATCATCAGCTCGAAACGTTCCACCAGTGCCGCATTGCCGCGCTTCGGCTTGGCCAGCGGCGAGAGTTCGCGCGGGTAGTCCACAATGAACACCGGATCCCACAATTTCGGTTCCGCGAATGCACCAAAAAGC
>DASWQD010000019.1:0-3346 GCA_036398255.1 Gemmatimonadaceae bacterium
GGTGACCTACGTGATCGACCAGAGCTTTTCGCGCCGAATCGATCGGGGATTGAACGCGCGGTTCGTGAACTTCGACGTGGCGCAGTCGCTCTCGGCAGCGGGCATTACCCGTGGCGAACGAGTCGCTCTCGTCGGGGACGAATCAGACATCTACTGGGCGCGGCTGGCCGGGGTCGAGGTCTTCGCTCAGATTCCCCTGCGCGATGCGCCTGTCTATTGGGATATGCAGGAAGCCGAACGCGATAGGTTGAACGCGAGGCTCGCCGAAGCGGGCGCATCGGCGCTCGTGGCCTCGTGGACACATCCGCCGCCGAACGTTCGAGGATGGAAGAGAATCGACGGCACGGAGTTCTCATTCCTCACACTGACTAGATGACGCCCTCAGACATCGAAGCCGGATATGTCCGATCCTCCGTCGAAAACGGAATCGCGACAATCACTTTCCACCATCCAAAGAGCAACTCGCTGCCCGGAACGCTGCTGGCCGAGCTTGCTTCAGCGGTCAAGGCAGCCGGTGAAAACCCCGATGCCAGGGTGATCGTGCTGCGAAGCGATGGAGAGAGCGCGTTCTGCGCCGGCGCTTCATTCGCCGAGCTTCAGGCGATCCATGATGCCGAAAGCGGGAAGAAATTCTTCATGGGATTCGTGAATCTGATCCTGGCGATGATCCGCGCGCCGAAATTCGTCGTGACGCGGGTGCATGGTAAAGCCGTTGGAGGGGGCGTCGGCATAGTGAGCGCCTCCGATTTCGCGATTGCAGCGAGCGGCGCCTCGATCAAGCTGAGCGAGCTCGCGGTGGGGCTCGGACCATTCATCGTCGGACTTCCGATTCAGAAGAAAATCGGAATGGGCCCCTTCAGCGCGATGTCGATCGATGCCGACTGGCGCGACGCGGAATGGGGATATCGCCACGGCCTCTACGCCGAGCTGCATCCGGATGTCGAGGCACTCGACGCGGCTCTCGGCAAGCGCGTCGCGACGCTTGCCTCGAGCAATCCCGACGCGATGGCTCAGCTCAAGAAGGTTTTCTGGGAGGGAACCGAAGACTGGTCAGCACAGCTCGACTCGCGAGCCGGAATGAGCGGAACGCTCGTTCTTTCCGATTTCACGAGCCGGGCTGTAGGCAGAAAAGTCTAGTACCAGACCGCTACTCCACCGTGCAGGTAGCATGCGTTGACGCGGTCGGTTGCGTGCCAGTACGTACCATCGTTGCAGCGTGCGATAGCGCCCGCGCGCACGTTGTTGGCGCCGCGTCCGCGAATCACCGCTGAGTTCTCGTTCGCCCGCTCGCGCGCGCGATCGGATGCGGGCGGATAGCTGCCGTAGGTTCCCTGTCGCGCCGCCAGGCCACCGTGTCCTGCGCATCCGACCGACCGATAGACTACGACTCCATCCTCGCACAGCACGCGTGACCGATATGTGACGTTGCGCGCCGTGGTTCGGCGAGTCTTCGAATACGTCTTCTTCGCCTTGGCTGTGGTCTTGGCTACGGACTTCTCGACCTTGGTCTGGCCCTTTTGCCCGTTATGGGTCCTGTCCTGAGAGAGCGCTGGTGAGGCAAGAACGCCGAAGGCCAGGCCGGCCCCGAGAATCGCTCTGAAAGCTGATTTCATTGTGGAATCCTCCTTTGAATGGAGTATCCCTATGCGGGATTCATTCCACTCGGGGCTTGGGCTCCCCAGGAGCGTGCTAATGCCCCGACTTCGCGCGCACCTCCTCCTCGGTGAGTCCGTACAGCGGCGGCGTGGCGACACCCAGCATCGACAGCATCATGTAAAGCTGCCCGCGATGATGAGCTTCGTGCTCCACCATCGCGCGCAGCCATTTCCATATGGTGATGCTGGACCCCGCAGGCGTCACGCACTTCCGTGTCAAGTCTTCGTCAGATAACCGCCGGAAGATCTCGACCGATTCGGCATCGAGCCTGTCCATGAACTCGAGCGGAGTTTCGTTCTCCTGCTGGAGGCTTCGATCGTATCCGGGATAGGAGCTCGGTTTCCCCTGTACCGTTTCGCCGTACATGTACCGCTCGATGGTAGCGAGATGCCGAATGATTCCGCCGAAGGTGAATTTCCCGGCCGCGTAGGACCAGTCCATCCGGTCTTCCGGAATCGTCTCGATCACTCGTCTAGTTCTTCCTCTCACACTTTTCCAGTAATCGAGGAAGGGGTCGATCGTTGTTATCTCCATTTCATTTCCAGATCGAGGAGCTTCAATCACTGCCCGAGAGCAAGAGTAGGCAGGAACCGGGGAGGAAGCCGGTGACGAGAAGCCTGCTCGAAAGAATATGCCAGCGCGATCAGCTTGTTCTCCGACCAGGCACGGCCGAAGAACGAAATGCCAATCGGCAACCCGTGCACGTAGCCAGCGGGACCGCTGATGTTCGGATAGCCGGCCACTGCTGCCGGTGTCGTGCTGCCGCCAATGAAATGGTCACCGTTGAGCAGGTCGGTCGGCCACGCCGGGCCGGTCGTCGGCGCAACGAGCGCGTCGAGCCGATGCTTCGTCATCACCGCATCGATACCCTCGAGGCGCGACATGCGATGATTCTTCGCGAGCGCCGTGCGGTACTTGCTCGACGAGAGCGACCCCTTCTTCTCGGCCATGATCATGATCTCCTGGCCGAACCACGGCATCTCGCGCTCCTTCTCGCGCTCGTTGAAGGCGATGATCTCCCTCAAAGACTTGACCCGCGCCCTCGGGCCGAGAGATGCGAGGTATGTGTTGAGATCGGCCTTGAACTCGTAGAGCAGAACTTCGAATTCACTGTCGTCGAACTTTCCGGCAGTCGGAACGTTCGCCGGGTCGACGATGATCGCTCCACGTTCCTTCATCAGGGAGATCGCATCGCTCATCGCCTTGTCGGTCGCGTCGTTGTATCCGTAGTACTTCTCGCGCGGCACGCCGATCCTTGCCCCCTTGAGCGCGTTCGCATCGAGGAAGCGTGTGTAGTCGCTCGCCGCCTTGCCCCTGCTGCGCGTTGTCTCGGTGTCGCGCGAATCGATTCCGGCGAGAGCGTTGAGCAGAATCGCCGCATCCGTGACAGTTCGGGCCATCGGCCCTGCGGTGTCCTGGCTGTGCGCGATTGGAATGACACCGGCGCGGCTCACGAGTCCGAGCGTCGGCTTGATTCCGACGATGCCGTTCGTCGCTGCCGGGCAGGTGATGGAGCCGTCAGTCTCGGTTCCGACCGAGACTGCGCACAGATTCGCCGCGACTGCAGTGCCGGATCCGGAGCTCGAACCGCACGGACTCCGGTCGAGCACGTAAGGATTCCTGGCCTGGCCTCCACGAGCGCTCCATCCGCTCGATGAGTGAGTGGAGCGGAAGTTCGCCCACTCGCTCA
>DASWQD010000020.1:0-2843 GCA_036398255.1 Gemmatimonadaceae bacterium
AGGCGCGACGAAATTGCCGGACGAATTCTGAATCGACGCGAAGCTCAGGTTGTTCTGCTTTGCGTACGCGAGCTCCACATAACCGATCGCGCCAGGTGTCTGCTTGACCTGCCCCGATACTCCCTCATTGCCCTTGCCGCCAAGTCCAACAGGCCATGAAACTTCCTTGCCCTTGCCCGGGCCTGAAGCCCATGCGGGACTCACGGCGGTGAGGTAGTCGGTGAACACGAATGTCGTTCCGCTTCCATCGCTGCGATGGACGACGAGAATGTCAGTCGCGGGAAGCGTGACTCCAGCATTGAGCGACGCGATCTTCGGATCGTTCCATTTTGTAATGCGGCCCGCGAAAATGTCGGCCACAACTGCGCCCGAGAGCTTCAGCGGAGTCGTCACGCCGGGAAGATTATATGTGACGACGACAGCGCCGAGCACGGTGGGGAAGTGCATCACCGGTCCCTTCGCCTTCGCGATCTCCTCGTCCTTCATCGGGCTGTCGGATGCGCCGAAGTCGACCGTTCCCTCGGAGAGCTGGCGAATTCCACCGCCCGATCCGATCGACTGATAGTTGATCTTGACTCCAGTCGCTGCTGCATAGTCAGCAAACCACTTCGAGTAGAGGGGATACGGGAACGTCGCGCCTGCACCCGTGAGGTCGACGGAGCCGCCGGTGTTCGCCGAAGCCGCAGATGTCGTGTCGCTTGCGGACTTCTCGCCGCTCGAGCATGCGCTCGCGATGAGAGCTACAATCGCGACGGATGCGATCCATGATTTCTTCAAGAATTCTCCTGTCAGGAGTGATTTGTATTTCGCCTTTTTGCGAAAGCTATGTGTCACCCGCCTGCCACTGGCGAGGCGGTGCGTAACGGCTCTGTCACGAAAAACCAGCTCGTCAGAATCGGGCCACGAAATGCGCAAACCACGTCTTTGCAGGTACGATCGGCGCACCCTCGAGCGGGTTGTTCTCCTGGTAGTCCAGTGAAAGAGACGTCCTGCTGCTGAGATCCCAGATCAGCCCTGCGATCACGACTTCGTAGCGCCGGTCACTGTCGGTGTTGGCGTTGATGCGATCCCACCTCGCCATGAGCGTGAGTGGATGCGGCTTCGCGCCGGACGGCGCAAACGGACGCACGAGCGCATAGCCCGATATGAGCGTGCCCGTGCTGTCGATGACGGATCTCGGCGAGGCGGCGGTGTTCGCACCGAGCTCGCCTTCCTCGCTGCGGGATGCGTACTCGACTCCGAATGTCACGCGGGGGTCCAGCCGGCCCGCGTGAACTCCCCAGCGGTCACGATCGAGTGACTCCCCAATTCTCCCGACTTGCCCGGTTGCGCCGTCCGCAAACTTGCTCGCGGTGGCGCCCTTGTAAGCCCATGCACTCAGCGCGAGTGTCTTGAGCGGACTCGAGGAATCGCTCGCCCACGGCGTAACCGTGATTCGCGCAGAGTAATCCTTGAACCGGTCTACCTCGCGGGAAGTGTAGCCGGGGCCATTTGTCACCCCGAGATAGAGCTCGCCCAGCTTTTTTGGAAATGAGAGGGTGGAAGTGATTCCCGCGTCGGCAGACGAGAAATAGCCCGCGCGCTCGGTGGGACTCTGGGAAATCCACCGGGGCCAGAACTGTTCATCGTGCTCGATGAAGACGGTCTGAAGAAGGCCAAGCCTCGCGTACGCCTTCCAGTCAGCCGAATTGAGATAGTTGTACTGGAGGTAGGCGTACTTCGCCCTCACTGTCCAGCCGCGATAGTACGCGTCGCTGCCCGATGTCGTCTGCTGATACAAATCCGTCGTGATCCGAATGCTCAGCCTGTCGCCGGCCGGCATCCTGAACGTCAGGTAGGCTCGCTCGACATCGAACTTGTTCGACGATTTCTGCGGGCCACGGTCTCCACGATACTGGTAGTTCGCGAAGAGTATTCCGGAGAAGTCGATCGGCGGCGGCGATGCTTGCTTCGGCGCGGCCGCCGTATCCTTCGGCGGAGACGATGGCTGAGTCTGCGCCTGGACCAGCGCCGGCAGGAAAATCAGAGCCGCGAGAGCGACCGGTCTTTTGATCAACGGGGACCTCAGGTGTGTTGGAGACCCCGAAATATCCCGGAGTCGGAATCGCCTATCCATCGCGTGGCGATTCCGTTACCGTCGCTTTACAAAGTCCTCTCGGGCCGGCTCAGTTTTGCGCGTACGCGGTCCACCCCTGCCACCACCGGGCACCCGCCGGATCCTGCGCCCCAACGTACGCACTGCCATTCATCGAGCCTCCGAAGAATGCCGTGACTCGCGCGGCGATCGGCGTCCCGATGAACGTCGCCAGACCGCCCGATCGTGCAGATGAAGCCGGAGCAGGCATCCAGTCGAGGCTCGATGTAACCGCGCTCGCGAAAAGTGCCGCAGCTCCCGGGGGCTGCAGGATGTTGCTCGCGCCGACATTCAGCAGCTGGCCGAAATTCGTCCCCGCAGGCTCGAAGTTCGCGGAGTTGTCGGAAAGGATAACGTTCCGAACCATCACGCTGTCGACAGAGCGAAGCGCATTGGTCTCGGCGTCACGGATACTGATTCCGTACAGCGGCCACCGCCCGATGACTCCGTTGACGAGAGTCGCGGCCGAACCGCGCCGAATCACTGCGCCGTTTCCATCCGCCGGGGCGAATACGCCGGGACCCGGACCGAGGACCGTGAAGTTTGCAAAGACAGGTCTCGACAGCGGCTGGTTGGCGTACGTGCAGCCGGGCTTCGTGTTCTCGCAGCCGTCTCCCTCGAATCCTCGCGGGTCGGTTGCGAGCGTGCCCGTCCCCGGACGCGGCGTGATTGTCGTCGACTGGAGCGCGATCAGAAACTGGTTTCGACC
>DASWQD010000021.1:0-2312 GCA_036398255.1 Gemmatimonadaceae bacterium
AGAAAAATGCCGGGGGTTGAGAGGTCACGGGTCCAATTAGAAAAAGAGCCCGGCGCAAGTCGGGCTCTTTAAAAAGAGGGAGCGAACGCTCACGGACCGGTGAAATTCATGATTCCGTATCCGCGGTCGAGACTCGCCGCCGCCGTTTCAATGACTGAGACGATCTAGTTCTCCCCGTGCTCGAGTTGTCCTCGGATTTCGCCGCCCGGGAAGTCACCCGGCCCCGTATTGGTCGGGCTGACGCCATCATTCGTGTGAACGTTGACGTACGTCCATCCATTGCGCATTGCGGTCAGGAGCGGAACTCCATTGGCCGGGTTTGCGCTGCCACCGGCCGCGGTATCGGTGGGACAGTTCACGCCGGCTGCGTTAAAAGTCCCCGCGGCAAGCACGCCGTTCTGCTCCACGATTCCAGGGTTAGTCAGCTGCGGTCCCCCTGTCGTCTGCGGAAATAGCCACTGCGCGATCGGACCATTCGCTCCCGGGATGTCACAGTGGATATGTGCCTGGACGACGTTGCTGATGTTCGACGCGATCAGGCGAAACGTGACTGCCGAGCCATCGACGCGGAAGGTTGCCTGACCCTGCGCGTTGGAGACCGAGGGATGCGGCGTGCTGGCAAGCACTTCTTCATCTCCCGAGAGATGAGTTCCCATGTTGATGTCCGCATTTCCTCCCTTCGCGAATAGCGGCGCCGTTGTCTCGAACTCGGTCGGCACCGTCTGCTCGGACGAGCAAGCCACAATCGCGACGATTGCGGCGAGCGCTGATAGCGTTCTCATTCACAGCCTCCTGGCTTTGAGTCCTTTTGGATGCACTTCTCGCTCAGTGCAGGAGCACACCGCACAACCCGTGTCATTTTTGAGAGAGTACAGCCTTCCACGCGGCGGACTACCGCTTCCGGACGGTGAAGGCATCCAGAAACATCGAGGGCAGAACAAAAAAAACGGTCGCCTCATCAGCGACCGTTTTCTTGTCGAGCGTGCCAGCTACGGTTTCTTAACCGTAACCTTTGTGCCGGTGCTGCTACCGTCCACGTCGTGATTTATGGATTGCTGGTAGGTCTGGCCTGAAGCCGTGACGCTCGTCACCGTGAACGTCACCGACTTCACGTTTTTCCTGAGGCTCGGGAAAAGCACGATGCACGTTCCATTGCCACCGAGCTCGCCCGTAGTGCAGGTGTTCGCGTTCAGCCCTCCGATGCTCCAGGCTCCTACCACAGTCGCCCCGTTGAGCGGCGTGTGATCAGAGCCGTGCACCGTTATCTCGACGGTTGCCGACCATGTGGTCCCGTCGTTCGAGCCCCATCCATCGAGATCGCCCACATGCATTGGAACTGCCGGAACCGGCGGATTCACGCTCGATGTCGCAGACAACGCATCGTTGGCGGCATTGCCGTCGGCGAAGGATTGACTGCCTGTCAGCGTGTGTGATCCGAGAGTCGCAGCGCTCGTGTTCCAGCTGAACGTGCGGGTTGCAGTCGCTCCTGCCTCGAGACCCGCGACGCTCTGGCTGCCAAGCGAGACATTGTCGGTCGCGTCGTGAACCGATACATCGAAGCTCGACGCGACGCTCTGATTGCCGACGTTCCTGACTGTGACGGATACGCTCGATGTCGCTCCCTGCGTGACAGCTGCCGGCACGACGACGCTCGTTACCGCGATATCGGCAAACGGTACAGGCGGCGGTGCCGATCCGACGTCCATGCGCACACCGAATCGATTCAGCACGAGATCGATCCGATTTCCGATTGTCTCGGTGTCGCTGCCGGCGAACAGCAGAGCCACGGGATTCCTGTTCGAGTCATCCGTGACGATCATTGAGCCCGAATCTCCACCGCCGCTGAAACTGCCTGGCTCGATTATCAGCTGGTCCACGAAAGTCGCCGGCTTCACGCAGAAGATGAACAACACCTCATAACAAATGCTGAGAGTTGCGTTGATCCCTGTGATCTGCCCTCTAGTCAATGCTGTAGTGCGGCCGTACTTCTGCACCGGCAGGCCGAGGAGGGCCGCCTTGTTGTCGAACACGCCGTCAGAGTTCGCATCGCCGAAGATCGCTGCGTTCGGCAGGCCGTACGCGTCGTCGGTGGGTGTCGCATTCGACGTGTTGTCCCGCGTGGTGAGCGCTATCGCGGCATCTATGGTGTTGTTTCCGCCGGAGAAATCGATCGCCTGGAATGCGAACAGTGTTCCGATCTGGTCACTCGCTGTCCCGCCATCGTACGGACCAGGTTGATAAATTGCGTCTCCAGTGCTCGCGTCGTTGCTGTTGGCGAGCACGTGATTGTTGCTGAGCAGAAATACGTTCCC
>DASWQD010000022.1:0-10934 GCA_036398255.1 Gemmatimonadaceae bacterium
CGAGCTGCTCGAGCTCGAGGCTAAAGTGCTGTTCAGCCGCGTCGAAGGCGAATCGAGACGCTATGACCAGCTCACGCTCGAGAGAACCCGAGTGGTGTTCTTCCCGCTCAGCTGGACGATCGTCCACCCGATCGACGAGAAGAGTCCAATGTTCGGAATGACGAAGGAGGATCTCGCAGAGAAGGACGCCGAATTCCTCGTGCTTCTGTCAGGCGTGGACGAGACCTTCTCGCAGATTGTGCACGCGCGAACCTCGTACAAGCCGGCAGAGATCGGAGTCGGTGAGAGATTCGTGAACATCTACAACCCGGTGCGCAGCGACGGCACGGTCAGCATCGACGTCCGCAAGCTCGGCGAGACGGAGCCCGCCGAATTGTCGGAATCATGGGAAGGC
Source organism: Gemmatimonadaceae bacterium (assembly GCA_036398255.1). Classification (GTDB taxonomy): domain Bacteria; phylum Gemmatimonadota; class Gemmatimonadetes; order Gemmatimonadales; family Gemmatimonadaceae; genus UBA4720. The sequence continues at coordinate 395 of DASWQD010000022.1, forward strand.
ACGCAGACCTTTCATCACACCATGGCGTTCACCGCATACGCGCCATCGAAGCTCAAGGAACGCCGAAAGGACTGAACTGGTTGCAAGTGGATTTGGAATGCCTTACGTTCGCAGCCCATTTACGCAGCACCGTTGTTCCCTCTCACAGGAGACGGCATGCGACATTCAGCATTGCTCTGGTGCTCAATCGTTCTCGTGGGCTGCAGCAAGGCCGACACCGCAGCTGATTCCGCGGCTGCCGTCGACACCGCCACACCCGTCGCTGCGGAACCCGCACCGATGTCTCTTGACCAGGTCGCGGGCAAATGGAACGTGAGAATTCTGTCTGCCGAGACAGGTGACAGCACCCTGACGTCGTACGTGCTCGACGCAAAGGCCGATACGGCGGGATGGACGTTCCAGTTCCCGACTGGCGCGCCGCTCCCGATGCGTATCGTGTCGATGGGCGGAGACAGCCTTGTTACGGAAGCGGGGCCGTTCGACAGCCGGCTGCAGAAGGGTCTCAAGGTCAACAGCCGGGTCACATGGCGACTGCGGGATGGAAAGCTGTCAGGAGCGGTCGTGTCCGACTACAACACGAACCCCCCGACAACGAGGAACCTCATAGCCGAGGGCACGCGGCAGTAGAAAAAGCGCGGCAGTTAGTCGCCAGCATGGAGCGATAGCTGTATGCTATACGCTGTAAGCCACCGCCATAAAGAATGCTTAAAGCTTACAGCCTAGAGCTAACGCTTAGAGCTGGGGACTACCAGCCGCGAATTTCACCTGTCCTCTCCAAGCACACTCACGCCGAAAGAACCTTCCCAACATAGAAATCCCCGAACTCGGCGTACTTAGCGCTGACTTCGTCGAACCTCATCTCGGTGACGATGCGCTTGAAATCGAGCGGATCCCGCGCAAACAGCGTCACTCCCCATTCCCAGGCGTCGAGGCCGATCGCGCCGGTGATGATCTGCTGAATGCGCCCCGCGTATCTCCGACCCGTCAATCCATGCGCCTGCATCAGCCTGCTTCGCTCGTCGAGCGGCAGCGCATACCAGTTCTGTCCGGGCTCTCGCCGCTTGGACATCGGGTAGAAGCAGACATACGGCATGTCGGACGCAGGCTGCGGATACAGCCGCTTCTTCACGTGGTCGCTCTCGAGCTCCGCTCTCACGCGGTCGGACATCTCCGTGCGGTATGCGTCATCGCCCACTTTGCCCCCGCGCGTCTCTGCATTTGCAGCGAGCTGCGCGGTGATGTGATACAGGCCCGCTTCGGTAACGCTGAGGAACGAGTAGACGAGCTCGAGGCCGAGCAACTTGATCCAGTGGCGTGATGCGTCCTGAGCGCCTGCGATGTCATCGAGCGTCGGACGGAAATGAATCACCATCAGGTCGGCGGGCGATCCGATGAGCCTGACCCATCTCGTCCACCCGCGGCCTGAAGGCGTCTCGGTTCCCTCCGGGGATGCGAGCTTCCCGTGCGCGTCTTCGGGCGCCGTCGAGCGATAGATCTGATGCAGCGCGTACCACCCTTCGATCGTCTCCGGCGGATGCGCCGCGTTTTCGATTTCAGTCATCGCCTGTAAAGTACATAGAGCGACACGCCGATCAGGAGGACGCCAAAGACCTCCTTGAGACGCCGCTGCGGGACGCGCTTGCTCACGAGCGTACCGATGATGCTTCCGATCGCCGCGAGCACGGTGAACCATCCCACGAGGTGCCAGTCGATAGGGACATGACCAACATATCCCGCAAATCCTGCAAGCGCGTTCATCGTGATAACGAGGAGCGAGGTACCGATCGCCAGCCTCATCGGGAGCTTCGTAACGAACACGAGCGCCGGCACGATGAGAAATCCGCCGCCTACTCCGATTAATCCGGTGAGCAGCCCGATTCCCGTCGCGTCGATCGCAATCCGCGGCAGATTCTTCGAGTCCACGTGAAACTCGTACTCGGCCGGCTCGGGCGTGCTCTTCATCTGCATCGCGCCGCGAAACATCATCGCCGAGCCCACCAGCCCAAACAACGCGAACATCACGAGCTGCACATCTTCCGGAATGTGTCTCGCTACCCGCGCGCCGACGTACGCAGACGCGACCGCGAACGGCCCGAATACGAGAGCGACTCGGGTTGCAACGGTTCCCTGGCGCGCATGCGAGAGAAATCCAATGAACGCGACGAGCCCGACCACGCACAGGCTCATTGCGATCGCGGGCTTCACGGGTATGTGGAGCGCGTAGATGAGAATGGGAACGGTGAGCACCGAGCCACCGCCGCCGAGCAATCCAAGGACGAAGCCGACTACCGCTGCGAGCGCTGCGCCGAGAACGGTCATGTTAACTTTCGATTGCCTTTTTTATCTGCATACGCCGAGGAAAATGCCGGAACTCGCAATACAGGACGCTGACGCGCTGCTCGAATGGATAGACGCCCAGCCGATTGCACAAGGTAGCGGATGGGTGCGCCAGCTAGAGGACCGCAAGCGCGAAGAAGCCGAATTTCACGACGAATATCGCGCCGGTCACGTGAACGAGCAGCATGGCACGTCGAGCAACCACCGGTTCTACGAGGCGGCCAGCATAGTCTCCGACTACCGCGACGCGTGGATTCGGAAGTGGGCGAGCGTCGCTCCTTCCACGTTTCTCGATTTCGCGTGCGGTGACGGGCTGCTGACGATTGAAGCGGCCAAGGCAGGCGCCCGCGCTGCGGTCGGGATCGACATCAGCGAGGTCTCGGTGCGCAATGCTGCCGAGACGGCCGCCGTGGCGGGTGTGTCGGAGCGCACGCGATTTCTGCAACGCGACTGCGAGGATACGGGCTTTCCCGACGATGCGTTCAGCGCCTGCCTGTGCTACGGAATGCTGCACCATCTCGATCTTACTCGCGCTTTCCCCGAGCTCGCGCGGATCATGCGGCCAGGCGGCCGCATCCTGTGCGTGGAGGCGCTCGCGTACAACCCGGTCATTCAGCTCTACCGGAATCGCACGCCTCATCTCCGCACTGACTGGGAGAAGAAGCACATCCTCAGCATGCGCGAGGTGCGCTATGCCGAGCAGTGGTTCCGAGTCGAGAACGTGAAGTTCTTCCTGATGGCGTCGCCGCTCGCGACGTTCCTTCCCGCGGGCCCCATTCGTCGCGGCGGCATTGCGCTCGCGCAGCTCGTCGATTCAGTAGCGACGCGAGTGCCGGGGCTTCAGCTCTGGAGCTGGCAGTTTGCGTTCGAGCTTGTAAAACCAGAGCGATAAATCTGAACAGCGAGACCCAGACGGTGGCGGGTTCTGAGTTTCCGGTCAGTCAGTGTTGGGTTATCCGGTTCTAACTGACAACCCAAAACCGGACAACCGATAACCCATAGCCCGCCACTGTCTGGGTTTTTAAGGTCCTGTCGTGAAACTGAAGACGGAGTTGACGGCCAGCCCGTTCCCGGCCAGGTCAGTCGCACCCGACGTAATCGTGACAGTGTAGCCAGTGCTCGGCAGGAAGCCACCTGGAGCCGTCGGGGTAAACGTCGCGATCCTCGTCGTCGTGTTGTAAGCCACGGTACCGGTTACGGAGATTGAGCCAACAGTCGTCCTCACGGTGAAGTTCGTGGTCGTACCGTTGAGCGTCGAGGGGTTCATGTCCTCGCTGAACGTCACCGCAATGATGGAATCCTTCGGGAAGTTCATCCGCCCGTTCACCGGGGCGGTAAGGATGACCGTCGGCGGAGTCGTGTCGTTGATGGTCGTGAATGTCCACGTCGACTGGGCGGCGAGCTGGTTCCCGGCGAGGTCCTTGACCCCGGTGGTGACGGTCGCCGTGTAATTGGTTCCATTGGCGAGCGGTGACGTCGGCGTGAGAGTCGCCGTGTTCGTCGCGGCGTTGTACGTCACGGTTGCCGCAACAAATGCGGCCGGTGTCGCCGTTGGAGCGAGCCTGATATTCGTCGTGCCGGCGATGCTGGTGGGATCCATCGCCTCGCTGAACGTCACCGTTACGGTGGTCGTAGTCGGTACGTTCGTCGCCGGCGGCGAGAGTGCGGGAGTCCGGGCGACAATCGTCGGTGCGGTATTGTCCGGTAGCGGCGCCGTCGTGAAGCTCGACACGACCTGCACTGCGAGCGGGTTCCCCGATACGTCCTGCACTCCGGTAGTCACGGTCAGTGTGTAGCCCGTGGCGTTAGAGAGCGGACCGGTCGGTGTAAGTGTCGCAACGTTGTTGGCGTATGTAACGGTGGCGGGAATCACAGCGCTCGTCGTACTGTTGCGAAGCACGATGTTCGTCGAATTGATGGTCGTCGGGTTCATCGGCTCGCTGAACGTCACCTGCACTGTCGTGTTCGTCGCAACGCCCTGGGCGCCTTGCCCCGGAACTACCGAGATCACAGTCGGAGCGGTGAGATCTCCAGTGGTGAACACCGAGACGACAGGACCAGTCATCGTGTTACCCTGCGTATCGCGCACGCCGTTGACGCTGAACGTGTAGCTCGTTCCCTGCGCGAGCGGAGCCGATGGCGTAAACGTCGCGACCCTCGTCGTCGGGTTGTACGCGAGGGTTCCGGCGACGTTCGCACCGCTCGACGTAACTCGCAGAGTGAGATTCGTAGTATTGACGGTCGCCGCCTCCACTGCTTCGCTGAACGTCGCAGTGATGACGACATTCGGCGACACACCGACAGCTCCATTTGCCGGGCTCAGCACAACGCTCGGGCCTTCCTGGTCCGCAGTCGTCCACGAAGCCGTGAACGCCGAAGTCATTGCGTTGCCCGCAAGATCCTTGACCCCCGTCGTCACCGTCGTGGTGAGCTGAGTGAGATTCGGCAGAGGCGAAGACGGAATGAACTCAGCCACGCGCGTCGTGGCGTTATAAGTGACCGTGCCTGAGAGAATCTGACCGGAAGCGCTGATGCGGATGTTGAAGTTGGCCGTAGTGATCGTGTTCGGATCCATCGGCTCGCTGAAGTTCACCGTGGCCGTGCCCGCGCGCGATACGCCAGTGGCGCCATTGACCGGAATCGTCGACAGCACACGCGGCGGCGTGATATCTACTGTAGTGACGGTGGACTGCGCAGTCTCGACCGACCGATCCGATACCGTGCCGCCTTTGCAGTTTGCGGCCACCGAATACACGTACGTGGTCTGCTGAGCGAGCCCGGTGTCGGTGAACGACGTCGTCGTCGACTCGCCAACCTGAGTGCCATTGCGATAGATGAAGTAGCTGATCACGCCGTCATTGAGCGGGCTCGGCGTCCACGTGATCGTCGCCGAGGTCGCACTCGCGAGCGTCGCAACGACATTCGTGGGCGTGGTCGGCGATTCGGGGCCGGTCAGCTCGCCGCACGCGCCAATGACGGTTGCGGCGGAAATAAAAGCAGCAGCCGCGACTGCGCCGCGGCGGATGGATCTCAGTTTCATGTGCAAGTCTCTGGTAGCGCGCATCCTAGTTGTCCCGCTTGATGATGATGCGCCGATTCTGCTGTCTTCCTATCGCGGTGGTATTCGGAGCGGCCGGCGAATCCTCGCCCGCGCTCGAGATTCTTATCCTCGCCGCCGCGACTCCCTGGGTTACCAGGTAATCTCTCACCGCACGCGCGCGATCGAGTCCGAGCATGATGTTGCCCGCGTTCGACCCGACATTGTCGGTGTGCGCCTCGATACTGATCTTCACCTGCTGACCGCCGACCGCCACCAGGTCAACCGCGAGCCCGTTGAGCATCTGCTCGGCTTCATCGCGCCATGTCGGCTTGGTGAAATCCACCTGCGTTCCGTCGAGCTGGAGGAGAACGGCCCCCACTCCAGAGGGGAGCGCTGCTGCCGGCCGAGTTCCCGAAACCGAATTCGATGGCGTCGGGTTCACCGGCGCCGGGGCGGGAGCCGGAGCAGCGGGCGGAGCCGCTGGCCGAACGGTTGTCGTCGTTTTCGGAATCGGAACGAGAGGTGGCTCGTTCCTCACTCTTTCCGCCGGTCGAATCGGGCGCTTCGAGAACTGGTCGCGCGTGCCGAGGAACCATGACATCCCGGCAAAACCGGTGAACGCAGGACCGCCCTTTCCGATCTGGCTCGTGAGCTCGAATCGAATGGCGCGCCGGCCGCTTGTCATCTTGCGAACGCCGAGTCCGACGTTCCCGACGCCAAGGCTGCGGCTCTGCTCGCAGTCGCACCGCGGCTTCGTGTATCGAATGAACTCGTATCCACCGCCGAGCACTGCATAGGGCTGGAGACTGGAGGCTGTCGATCCCTGAAGGATGAGAGAAATGGTCGGCGTGAACGTCATCAGCGGCGGGCGATAGTAGCTGTAGCCCTGCCGGCTGTAATTCCCCGCGATTCCGCCCTGGATCGCGAGATTGCTGCGAACATGCGTCGCGAACGTGAGGGCGCCGCCGAATCCGGTTTTTCCTTCGTCCGCGCTGTATTCGGTGGAGAGGAGCCGTCCGCTCAGGAAAACTCCGAGCTCGCGCGTGCCGGCGAGACTCGCATCGGGCCGGGTGAGCTGAGCGAATGCCGGAAATGGCAGAGCCGCTGAAACGACTAGAATCAGCGACGTGGTCAACGAGCGACGCATGTGATTACCTGAAATTGGCGTGCGGAACCCACATTAGTAGAAATGCCCAACCGGACTTGGTTGGGCACGCTGGATCGGCCGGTGAAATCTCGGCCGGATCACTCTCGAAAATGCCCTGTAAAAACAAATGCCGGGGAGTCCGCCGCGCAAGACAAATCTCTCTGAGCGGCTCCTAACTGCGCTGTCGTTCCACGGTCTATTTTTATCAGCGAAATGTCCGCATCGGAAACCATCGCCGCCGGCTCCCCGGTTGGACGGTACGAGATTCTATCGCTGCTGAGTGCCGGGGGCATGGGCGAGCTCTATCACGCTCGCGATCCCGAGCTCGGCCGCGACCTGGTGGTGAAGCTTCTTCCCCGCCGCGGAGTGTTTCATCCGGATGCAGTCGAGCGCTTCGTCCGTGAGGCGCGCGCCGCTTCGGCGCTGAATCATCCGAACATCGTCACTGTCTACGAGATCGGTGAGTCGCCGTCCGGTCATTTCATCGCGATGGAGCTGATCCTCGGGCGCACACTTCGCGAGCTTCGCGCGGAATCCCCGTCGATACCGACAATTGCGCGCATCGGGGCACAGGCGGCCCGGGCCCTCGCGGTCGCACACACCGCCGGCATCATCCATCGCGACATCAAGCCGGAAAACCTGATGCTTCGCGACGACGGCTACCTCAAGGTGCTCGACTTCGGGATCGCGCAGCTCACCAGCCTCGAGGTGACTGGCGAAGATACGACGCGAATCACGCAGCCCGGCGTCGTGGTGGGAACGATGCGCTACATGTCACCCGAGCAGGCGCAGGGAAATCCGGTCACGCCGACGAGCGACATTTTCTCTCTCGGAATCGTGCTTTACGAGCTGGCCGCAGGACGCCATCCGTTCGACGCGAGCTCGGACATGGCGGTGCTGAGCGCGATCATCCTGCGAGACGCGGTGCCGCCATCGCGCATCAACTCGCGCGTTCCCGCGGTTTTCGACTCGCTCGTCATGCGCATGCTCACCAAGGATCCGGCGCAGCGGCCGAGCGCAGGAGAGGTTGACGAGATTCTCGACAGCATCGTCTCGCTTCAAGCCGCGAGCCGGCACACCAGCACTGCTATCGCCACGCAGAGCGGCGTCATCGGCCGCGAGGTCGAGCTCGAAGCGCTGGCCGAAGCGTTCGATGCGGCAAAGTCGGGACGCGCGTCTCTCATGTGCGTTTCCGGTGAGCCGGGAATCGGAAAGACGACGCTCATCGAGGCATTCCTCCGCGGGCTCTCGGGATCACAGGCCCACAGTGTCGCGCTCGGACGATGCTCCGAGCGTCTCGCCGGCGCTGAGGCTTATCTTCCGCTGCTCGATGCGATCGAGGATCTGCTGCAGGACGATCGCAGCAACCAGACGACCGCCGCGTTCCAGAAGCTGGCGCCGACATGGGCGTTGATGCTGGTCGGAAATTCGTCGGCGAGTGAATACGAAGTGTCGACAGCGCAGTCACAGGAAAGAATGAAGCGCGAGCTCGCTGCGTTCCTGGAGAAGATCTGCGCGGCGCAGCCGCTCGTGCTGCTCATCGAGGACATTCACTGGGCCGACATCTCGACGGTCGACGTGCTCGGGTACGTGCTCACCCGGCTTCGCGACTCTCGGCTCCTTGCGGTCGCGACATATCGTCCCGCCGAGCTTCAGCTCGCGTCGCATCCGTTCCTTACCTTGAAGCTCGATCTTCAGACTCGAGGCGCTGCGCGCGAGATCCCGCTCGCATTTCTAACCGAGGAATACGTCGGCCGCTTCATCGACGACCGGTTCCCCGGGAATCGCTTCCCCGAAGGATTCGCTCCACTCGTGCATTCCCGCACCGAGGGCAGCCCGCTCTTCGTCGAGGATCTGCTCCGGTACCTGAAAGCCAGAGGGAGCATTGTCCCAGCGCCCGGCGGCGGATGGGACCTGCCTGGCTCCCTTCCCGACCTGGACCAGGACATTCCCGAATCCATGCGGAGCATGGTCGAGCGGAAGATCAGCCAGCTCGATGTCGCCGACAGAAATCTTCTCGCTGCCGCTTCGGTACAGGGATACAGCTTCGACTCCGCAATCGTTGCAAAAGCGCAGAATACAGCCGCCGCCGACGTGGAGGATCGCCTCGAACATCTCGACCGCGTGCACGGCTTCGTGCGTCGCGCAGGAGAGCGCGAGTTTCCGAACGGCGAAATTTCCGGCCGCTACCGCTTCGTGCACGTCCTGTATCAGAACTCGCTTTACGCCTCGCTCTCGGTGTCGCGCCGGGTAGCGCTGAGCAAGGCGGTTGGTGAAGGGCTTCTCGAGCTTCATCATGGAGTGCCGGGCTCGGTCGCAGCCGATCTCGGATTTCTCTTCGAGACCGCGAGAGAGTTCGAGAGAGCGATTGGATACTTCGCACTCGCCGCCGAATCCGCGCTCGGATTGTTCGCGTTCGACGAAGCAAGCCGTCTCGCTCATCGCGGCATCGCGATCATCTCACGCCAGCCGCCATCGCCGCAGATGCGCGGGCTCGAGCTTGGCCTGCAGCTGATGCTCGGCACTGCCGCCGCAGTGCTCGGCGGGTACGCCGCATCGGGAGCGAAGCAGGCAATGGATCGCGCGAGAGCTCTCGCCGAGGAGCTCGGAAACGCCCCGCAGCTTTCTCCCGCGCTCTGGGGACTGCACGCGTACAATCTCGTGCGCGGAGAAGTCAGGAAAGCACTCGAGCTCGCCGAGCGCGCCCTGGTGATCGCGTCCGAGCATCAGGGGGAGATGGCGCTCATGACGGCGCACACCGACATGGGAATCACTCTGCGATTCGCGGGGAGACACACGGAAGCAATTGAGCACTTCGAGAAAGCTGCGGCGATCTACGATCCCGCGAAGCAGAACGAATACTTCGCCGCGTACCACATGGATCCCGGCGTGTTCTGCCTCTCCGAGATGACGAGAACACTCTGGGGCGCAGGTCAAGTCGACCGTGCGCTGAGCACTCTCGACAAGGCCGTCACGCTCGCCCGCTCCAGTCCCGACCCGCGAACCGTTGCCTTCGCGCTCCTAATGGGCGCAGTGCTGCATCACCTGATGCGTGAGCCCGAAGTCACACTGAAGTACGGTGACGAAGGAATCGAGATCGCCGACGAGCACCAGATCATTCAGGAGCGAGCGTGGCTGAGCACGTCCCATGGATGGGCACTCGCAGCGATGGGAAAAATCGACGAGGGACTCGCCGAGATCGAAACGAGTCTGGCGATACGGAAGCGGATGAACGCCGATCTCGACCTTCCTTACGCTCTCACTCAGCTCGCCGAGGTGTATTCGCTTCGCGGCGATGTTTCCCGCGCACGCGAGACGCTGCACGAGGCCATCGAGGTGTCGAACCGCAATACCGATCTGTGGTCGCAGTCAGAGGTGTACCGCATGCTCGGTGACGTCACGCTCCAGCAGGAGCCGAACGCTCAGGCCGCCAGCGACATCGACTGGCGCGAGGAGCAGGAAGTTCGAGAGAACGCAGCTGATGGTTTCTATCGACGCGCGATGGAGGTCGCCCGCGAGCAGGGAGCGAAATCCTTCGAGCTGCGCGCTGCCGTCAGTCTCGGCAAGCTCATGGAGCGCGACGGTCGATCCGACGAAGCGACGAGTATCGTCGGAGCACTGAGGGAGAGTTTGAATGGCCAACGGCTCACGCCTGATCTGATCGATGCGGACATGCTCCTCAGCCGTCTGCGAAGCGCGGCCGAGAGCGAGGCCAGCAGCTACTAGGACGCTGATGCCAGAGTCTTCCGCATTACGATGGCCGAAGCGGGACACGCGCCTTTCAGCTCCGGAGACTCAGCGAGATCGGATGGAACAGCATCGCGATCGATCTGCTGGAAACCGAACGACGGGAAATATCCCTCGGCGGTAGTGGTCAGCAGATACATCGCGCTGACTCCCTGACGCTCGGCGTCGGCAATCAGCTCTTCAACGAGACGGCGGCCTATTCCCCTTCCCTGCAGAGGCTGGGAAACGGCGGCGCTTCGCAGCAGCGCGAACGGCCCGTGCCGCTCCAT
>DASWQD010000023.1:0-2715 GCA_036398255.1 Gemmatimonadaceae bacterium
CAGGATGTCACGGAATAGTGTGCAGCGGGCAGGAGGCGGAGGCGGTTCGCAGCCGGCACGGAGTAGGACTCAAGCTCCTTGTCCCGGGGATTCGTCTGCCCGGCGACGCCGCGGGCGACCAGTCGCGGATCGTCACACCGGAAGCGGCGCAGGCTTCCGGCGCGACGTACCTCGTGATCGGCAGGTCGGTGACCTCGTCGATCGATCCGCGCGGGGCGATGGAAAGCGTAAACGAGCGCTTATCGCACCCCTGAATCTTCGGGTCAGATTGGCGGACCGCCGGGGACGAGCCGTCCTTCGAGACTTCCGATTCGAATCGTGTAGCTCGAGCTCGTGACCAGCTGGGTCGCGAGCTCACGACTGATGCTCACCGTTGCATCGAGGTTGTAGTTCCGGATCGGGTTCGGCGGCAGCGTGATGTCGAGCGGGGCCACGAGGGTCGCGAAGGTATCGCCGAGGCCGCCCGGGCTGTAGTAGATGCCCGACTCGGTTCCGAGCGAATTCAAGTCAGGGTTGAAGATGATTCCCTCTATGGCGACGGAAATGGGCGGCGGCGAGGGAACTACGTTTCGAACCGGATCAGTCGGGAATTTCACCTGAACGTGCCCGAACGCAGTGACGCCTGAAACGATCGGGCTCAGCTGAGAGTTGAACACATAGAGTCCGCCAGTCAGCGCAAACTTCGGGGACAATGGTTTTGCCGCAGCCGGAGCCGTGGCGGTATCCGATGAACAGGCGCTGAGCAGCATCACCATCCCTGCCGCTGTGAGGCGTAGCTGGATTGTCCTGCAATGCATCTGGAACCTCCGGAATGCGGTTGGATGCCGGTGATTGGTAGAGGAGGCACCTCTTCCAGGCGACGAATCCGTTTCTTCAGCGCCAGTCTGCCGGCAAAAGGTCGGGAAATATGTGTTTTTCCAGTGTGGGCGGCGAGAGCACAAGTTGCTGGTAGTCCGCGAGTTGACTTACCTTAATAGCCTCGGTATTTTTGAAGGCTAACTCTGAAATCCCCGAAATCCCCTCACCGCCCAAAGCGGCCGCGGGAAATCTGCACGTCCATAGGAGCTTTTTCCGTGAAAGTACGCAGCAGCGTCAAGCCAATCTGTGAGCACTGCAAGGTGATCAAGCGCCAGGGCGTGGTTCGCATCATCTGCTCGAGAAACCCCAAGCACAAGCAGCGGCAGGGCTGATAATCAATGGCACGAATCGCCGGCGTGGACCTTCCACGCGAGAAGAAACTCGAAATCGGACTGACCTACATCTTCGGCATCGGCCGCGCGACCGCGCAGCGGATCCTCCACGAGACAGGGGTCAACGCCGATCAGCGCGTCCGCGATCTCAATGACGCCGACACCAACCGCCTCCGCCAGGCGATCGAGAAGGACTACCGCGTCGAGGGCGCCCTGCGCACCGAGACCGCAATGAACATCAAGCGCCTCATGGACATCGGCTCGTACCGTGGCGGCCGCCACCGTCGCGGCCTTCCCGTCCGTGGCCAGCGCACTCATACAAACGCCCGCACCAAGAAGGGACCGCGTCGCGCGATCGCGGGCAAGAAGAAGGTTACGAAGTAAATCATGGCTACCGGAAAGAAGACCAAGCGAATCATCGAGGCGGAGGGTATCGCGCACGTCAGCGCCACCTTCAACAACACCACGATCACCATTACCGACCAGCACGGAAACGCCATCTCCTGGGGTTCCTCGGGCAAGGCCGGGTTCAAGGGATCGAAGAAGTCCACTCCGTTCGCCGCGACCGTCGCGGGCGAGCAGGCGGGACGCGAAGCAGTCACGCTCGGCGTTCGCCGCGTGCACGTTCGCGTGCAGGGTCCCGGATCAGGCCGCGAGTCGGCGATCCAGGCGCTCGTCGCCGCCGGACTTCAGGTGAAGTCGATCAAGGATGTGACGCCGATTCCGCACAACGGCTGCCGTCCCCCCAAGCGCCGGAGAGTCTGACCGATGCGCTATACCGGACCAAGCTGCCGCCAGTGCCGCCGCGAAGGAACCAAGCTGTTTCTCAAGGGCACCAAGTGCTTCACCGAGAAGTGCCCCGTCGAGCGTCGTCCGACGCCCCCGGGACAGCACGGCGCGAGCACCGCTCGCCGCCGCAAGATGTCGGAGTACTCGAAGCAGCTTCGTGAGAAGCAGAAGATCAAGCGCATCTACGGCGTGAGCGAGAACCAGTTCCGCAACACGTTCGAGCGCGTGGCGTCGATGCCCGGCATCACCGGCCACAATCTTCTCGCCGCTCTCGAGAGCCGTCTCGACAACGTGGTTTACCGCATGGGCTTCGCGTCGAGCCGCAAGGCTGCGCGCCAGCTCATCCGTCATCGCCACGTCGAGATCAATCAGAAGTCAGTCGACATCCCGAGCTATCTCGTTTCGCCGGGTGAGGAAGTCCGCGTTCGGATGAAGTCGCGCGAGCAGGCGTCGGTGATGGTTGCGATGGATCAGTCGGGCCGCGGCGCTCCGCTGTCGTGGATCGCGGTGGACAAGGACACGTTCAGCGGAAGAATGCTGGAGCGTCCGAGCCGCCCGAACATTCCGATCGCGGCGCAGGAGCAGCTGGTCGTCGAGCTCTACAGCAAGTAGTCAGCACGTGGCAGGTAGCAGGTAGCTTCCGCAGTAATCGGACAGCAGAAAGCAGGAAGCAGTATCCCGGAGACCGTGACTCTCCATACGGGCTTGCCGCGCGTCACGGGCGGGGCAAGACGTT
>DASWQD010000024.1:0-15052 GCA_036398255.1 Gemmatimonadaceae bacterium
AACGCGTTCTTCGCTTCACGCCTCGCCGCATCGAGTGATGCCTCGAGCTCCTTCTCCTCCCGCACCACGCGCATTCCCTTCCCGCCACCCCCAGCCGCAGCCTTGAGCAGCACCGGGTATCCGTACTGCCTCGCGACATCGCGAGCCGCGTTCGCGTCGCTGAGCGCCTCCGTCGTTCCCGGCACAACAGGCACTCCATGCGCGACCGCAAGAGTCCGTGCCGAGGTCTTGCTTCCCATCGCCGCAATGGCTTCGGCGGGAGGACCGACCCAAACGAGACCGGCATCGCGCACCGCTCGCGCGAACCATTCCCGCTCCGAGAGAAAACCGTAGCCGGGATGCACAGCCTGGGCACCGTAGCGCTTCGCAACATCTATTATGGTGTCGCCGAGCAGGTAGCTCTTCGAGGATGGAGGCGGCCCGATGTTGACTGCCTCATCGGCCTCCCTGACGTGCGGCGCGCGCGCGTCGGCATCGCTGTACACGGCAACCGTCCGAATACCCAGCTCGTGACACGCCCGTATGATGCGGAGCGCGATCTCGCCGCGATTGGCGATGAGAATTTTTTCGAACATCGCGCTACAGGGGAATGTTGCCGTGTTTCTTCGGCGGATTCCGATCCCGCTTTCCCTTCAGGCTTTCCAGCGCGTCGATCAGGCGCGGGCGCGTGTCGCGCGGATCGATGATGTCGTCGAGATACCCGCGTCCCGCAGCGATGTACGGATGCGCGAACTTCGCGCGATACTCCTCGATCTTCTCGTCGGTCGCCTTCGCCGCGTCGCCGGAGTCGGCGATCTCGCGGCGAAATAGAATCTCCACCGCTCCCTTCGGTCCCATCACCGCGATTTCCGCCGTCGGCCACGCGACGTTGAAATCGCCGCGAATGTGCTTGGAGCTCATGACGTCATACGCGCCGCCATAGGCCTTCCGCGTTATCACCGTGAGCTTCGGCACGGTCGCTTCGCAGTACGCATAGAGGAGCTTCGCCCCGTGCTTGATTATTCCGCCGTGCTCCTGCGCGACTCCAGGAAGAAATCCGGGAACATCCTCGAAAGTCACAACAGGAATGTTGAACGCGTCGCAGAAGCGGATGTAGCGCGCTGCCTTGATCGACGCGTTGATGTCGAGGACTCCCGCGAGCACTGCCGGCTGATTGGCAACTATTCCAACGCTCGTCCCACCGAGATGGGCGAAGCCGCAGATGATGTTGTTGGCAAAATCAGGCTGCACCTCGTAGAACACGCCATCGTCGATCACGCGCCGAATCACATCGTGCATGTCGTACGGCTTGTTCGGATTGTCCGGCACGACGTCGAGCAGTGCCTCGTCGCGCCTGTCAGCCGGGTCAGAACCGACCCCGCGGGGCGGATCGTCGAGGTTGTTCGAGGGGATGTAGTGAAAGAGCTCACGAACTGCCTGAATGCACGCCGGCTCGGAGTCATAGGCGAAATGCGCCACTCCTGAAATCTCCGAGTGCGTCGCCGCTCCACCGAGCTTCTCCATGGTAACGTCTTCGTGTGTCACGGTCTTCACCACGTTCGGCCCGGTCACGAACATGTACGAGCTGCCGCGAACCATGAAGGTGAAGTCGGTGATTGCAGGCGAGTACACCGCGCCGCCGGCGCAGGGGCCCAGGATGGCCGAGATCTGCGGGACAACTCCTGAGGCGAGAGTGTTGCGGAGGAAAATCTCGGCATAGCCTCCGAGCGAAACGACGCCCTCCTGAATTCGCGCGCCACCCGAATCGTTCAATCCGATTACCGGAGCACCGTTCCGGATCGCCAGATCCATGATCTTGCAGATCTTTTCGGCAAATGCTTCGGAAAGAGATCCGCCAAAAACGGTGAAATCCTGCGAGAAGACATACACGAGCCGGCCATCGATCTTTCCGTAACCGGTGATGACGCCGTCGCCGTAGTATTGTTCGTTCTCGAGCCCGAAGTCGTGCGAGCGATGAACTACGAAACGATCGAGCTCGGTGAAGCTGCCTTCATCGAGAAGCAGGTCGAGCCTCTCGCGAGCGGAGAGCTTTCCCTTGGCGTGCTGCGCCTTGATGCGCCTCTCGCCGCCTCCCTGCTCCGACTCGGCGCGCCGGCGCTCCAGAAGCTCGAGTTTCTCCCGCATGCTCATAGGGGCGAAAAGCTAACGCTGCTCTGATACAGCATCTACCCTTATGTCACCCTGAGAGAGGAGCCACGATGGCGATTCGCGTAGTGCGGCTCGGAACGCCGCGCGCGAAAAATGAGGGAGTCCGATTCGGCACTGTCCGGCGACCTCCGCGCGGAGTGAAGAAGTCCGACTTTTCGCGGGGCAACTGGTATGACGTCTGGCTTCCCGATCTGTCCCCGAGCGCGCAGCTGGTTTCGTGGGCGCTCGTCGACCCGTGGACCGACGAGCGGTGGAAGCGGTTTCGGCGCGAATATTTCCGCGAGATGAAGCAACCACCGGTCCAGCGGCTGCTTCAGGTTCTTGCCGCACTGTCGCAGAATTCAAACTTCTCCGTGGGATGCTACTGCGAGGATGAGTCGCGGTGCCATCGCTCCCTTCTGCGCGAGCTGCTTGCCGAAGCCGGTGCCACACTCGAGACATAGATCATGCTTTCAGCGTTGAACAAAGTCAGGAAGATCTGCCTCGCGCTGCCCGAGGCGCACGAGGTTGAGGCGTGGGGCGAGCCTACCTTCCGCGTTCGCAACAAGCTCTTCGCGATGTACGCGGCGCCGAACAACCATCACGGCGGAGGACGGCCGGCGCTCTGGATCAAGTCGACGCACGTCAACCAGGACCTGATGATCCGGTCCGATTCGGAGCGATTTTTTTCGCCACCCTATGTTGGCCCGAGCGGCTGGGTCGGCATGTACCTCGACAAGAATCCTGACTGGAAGGTTCTGACGAGCATTGTCGCGGATGCCTATCGCCTCACGGCTCCGCGCAAGTTGGCAGCGGCTATCGAGGGTTAACTGCGGCCCGGTATTCGCAACACAGGACTCTTCGATGGGGTATCAAATTCGGAGGGTTGCGAATCATGAAATGGGTAAAAATGAGCGCGGCAAGGGGCGCTTTGATTCTTTTGGCAATCGGTTCGATGGGGCTCTCAACGGCCGATTCTCGCACGTCTGCCCTCAATGCGGTTGCTGCCGGCCGCGTGGCAGCCTCGGCAGATGTCACCACCCGTGATGTTGCCGTTTCCAACAAGAAGGTCCGCATGGCGCACGCATCGCTTGCAAGCATGTGGACCGGATATTTCCGCGACGCGGGTCAGGAATTCGCCGTTCCCGGACTGGTGCGGTATCGCGGAGGCGCAGCTTCCGCCTGCGGCTTGATGCGTCGCAACAACGCAGGCTACTGCCCTGGCGACAACACGATTTATTTCGACGAGATCTTCGTCGCGTCGCAGGCAAAGGCTGCGGGCCGGCAGCTTGGTACCGACGGCGACATGGCGGCGGTTGGCATCATCGCTCATGAAATGGGTCACGCAGTGTCGCTGCAGCTTGGCTATCGCTCGCGCTCCACGTATGCAATGGAGGCGACTGCTGACTGTCTCGCCGGCGCGTTCACCGAATACGCCGAACAGGATGGGTCGCTCGAGCCTGGCGACATCGACGAGGCTTTCTTCGGAATGGCCGCTGCCGGTGATCCGGAACCGGAGCTGACCGGCGACAGCCGGCTCGACCGTCGAATTCTCCGCGTGGCCTCGATGATGGGCCACGGTACCCGTGAACAGCGCACGGCCAACTTCCGCCGCGGTCTGGAGGGAGGCGCCGGAGCGTGCCTGGATGATTTCCAGTAGGAGCGGCTGAGCTCAGAGTGACAGAGCGCGGGGCGGCACCTCTCATTGCAGGAGCCGCTCCGCGTCTTACATTCGGCCTTCTGATGACTCTTCATTTCGAGGCAGCAGCGTCGGAGAACGCCTGGCATCGCAACTACGATGAAGGTGTGCCGAGGTCCCTGGAGCCCTATCCCGATCTGACGCTGCTCGACTACCTGCGCCAGAACGCGGCAACAGCTCCTGATCGAACTGCTCTTCTCTTCAAGGGGGCGCGGATCAGCTATGCAGCGCTCGAGCGGTGGAGCGATCGATTCGCCTCGAGCCTGGAGCGACTCGGCGTGCAGCGCGGAGATCGAGTCGCCATCGCGCTCCCCAACTGTCCGCAGTTCATGATCGCCGAGCTCGGCATCTGGAAAGCGGGAGGGATCGCCTGCCCCATCAATCCGTTGTATACCGACCGCGAGCTCGAAGACGCGTTCAACGCCGGTGGATCACAGGTCGCTGTCGTGCTCAACCGGTATTACTCGAGAGTCAAAGGACTTCAGCAACGCACCGGCCTTCGGCACATCGTGGCGACGGGAATCAAGGACTATCTCCCGTTGCGCCTTCGCATCGCCTACACGGTCGCGAGAGAAAAGAAGGAGGGAGAGCGAATCACGCTCGAGGGCGGCGATTCACGCTTCAAGTCCATGATACTGCGCGGCGCGTTCGCTCCGCTCCCGTTGCAGTCGGCGAAGCCTGAGGATCCCGCCGTCATCCTCATGAGCGGTGGCACGACTGGCACGCCCAAGGGCGTCGTCGGCTCTCACAAGGGAATGGTCACCGCCGGAATGCAGCTTCGCGCATGGCTCAGGTCCGCGATGCACGAATGGACCGACACGATCATGGTGCCGCTGCCGCTCTTTCACACCTACGCGAATACCGGCGTGCAGAGTCTCGCGCTGATCAATCACAACCCGCTTTCGCTCACTCCCAACCCGCGCGAGCCGCGCGAGGTTCTGGAGGAGATCAACCAGGTCGAGCCGGCATTCATCTGCGCTGTTCCTACGCTGCTCAATGCGCTGCTGAGTCATTCGTTGACGAAGACCGGCAAGGTGAACTGGAAAAGCATCAAGCTTTGTTTTTCCGGCGCGGCCGCATTGATGTCCGACACGCAGAAGCGGTTCGAGGAGCTCACCGGTGGGGTGATTGTCGAGGGCTACTCGCTCACTGAAGCGCAGATGGCCGTCCTCGCGAATCCTGTCGCCGGAATCAAGAAACCGGGATCGGTCGGGATGCCGCTGCCGGACGTGGAGGTGATCATCGTCGACGCCGACGATGGTGAGACTCGCCTCCGCGCAGGTGAGTCCGGCGAGATCGTGATCAAGGCGCCTCAGCTCATGCAGGGATACTGGCAGCGGCCTGAAGAAACGCGCGAGATGATCAGGCTCAGCGACACGGGCGAGCGTCTTTTGTACACCGGAGACTTGGGATACCTGGACGAAGATGGTTATCTCTTCATAGTCGATCGCAAGAAAGATCTGATCAAGACGAGCGGGTATCAGGTCTGGCCGCGCGAGATCGAAGAGGTGATTTCATCTCATCCGGCCGTGCATGAAGTCGGCGTCGCCGGAGTGCCCGACAAGATGCGTGGCGAGAAGGCGAAGGCGTGGATTGTCCTCAACGATGGTGCAAAATTGACTGAGTCAGAAGTGAAGAGCTGGTGCCGCGAGCGCCTGGCCGCGTATAAGGTGCCGGCGAAATTCGAGTTCGTGGCCGACCTTCCCAAAACACAGGTTGGAAAAGTCCTTCGGCGCGCGCTCAGAGAAGCGGAAACCGGATCCTGATGAGCCGGTTTCGACTGCTCGTCACTGACGAGATCGACCGCGAAGGCGTTGATCTCCTTCGCGCAGAGCCTGCATTCGACGTCGACGAGGTTCCGACCCTTCCGGCAGCCGAGCTCGCGGCGAGAATAGGCGACTACGATGCGTTCGTCGGTCGAAGTGCCTCGAAGATTCCGGCGTCGCTGCTCGAGCGCGGAAAAAAACTCCGCGTCATCGGGAGGGCCGGCGTCGGGACAGATAACATCGACATCCCCGCGGCAACCGCGCTCGGAATTGCGGTCATCAACGCACCGGCGGGAAACACAATTGCCGTCGCCGAGCTTTTCTTCGGTGCGCTGATCGGACTGGTCCGGCACGTGCCGCGCGCAGTCGAATCGATGCGCGCGGGACGGTGGGATCGCAGCGACCTTCTTGGAACGGAGCTTCGCGGACGCTCGCTCGGCATCGTCGGCCTCGGGCGAATTGGAAGCGAAGTAGCGCAGCGCGCACGCGCCTTCGGAATGAACATCAACGCGTTCGATCCGTACGTGAACGACGAGCGGTTCGACCTTCTGAGAGTTTCGCGCTGCGCAACGCTCGAGAATCTGCTGCGATCCTCCGATATCATCACGGTTCACACCCCTCTCACGTCCGAGACGAAGGGGCTGATCGGCGACGCGGAGCTCTCGCATCTGCGGCCTGGATCGATCGTGGCCAACATGGCGCGCGGCGGAATAGTCGACGAGCAGGCGTTGACCCGTGCCGTTCGGGAGAAGAGGATCGGCGGCGCGATACTCGACGTATTTACGGAAGAGCCGCTGTCCGCGACGAACCAGCTTCGCTCGCTCGACAACGTCGTCCTGACCCCGCATCTCGGCGCATCTACCGCTGAGGGCCAGCGGAACGTCGCGGTGGACGTTTGCGCGGCGGTGCGCGATGCTCTCCTGAGCGGTGAGCTGTCGCGGGCAATCAACGTAGTTGGCGGTATCGATGGGCAATGGGAGGAGATTCGTCCGGCGCTCGTCCTTGTTCGGCGAATGGCTGCCATCGCGCGCGCGATTCTCGCCGACCGCGGCGCGCGCGCTGTAAATGCCGTGCATCTGCGAGTGGGCCGCGGGCTCGCCGACGCAGGGAACCTGCTCGTTTCAAGCGCGGCCGCGGGAGCGCTCGACTCGGTGACGGACGGCATTCGTCTCAACCTCGTCAACGCGCGCTCACTCGCCGAGACGCGCGGAATCGCGCTGTCGGTCACGACCTCGGGCGCGCACGATCCTGACAACGGGGCGCAGGTCACAGTAAGGAGCGATGGAGACGAAATGCTCGTCGCCGGCGTCGCCGCTCCAGGCACCGGACCGAGAGTCACAAGAATCGGCGGATTCATCGTGGACGTGACGCCGCGCCGCACACTGCTCGTTCTGACGAACGCCGACGTGCCCGGCGTCATCGGACGAGTCGGAACTGTCCTCGGGGATTCGAAGGTGAACATTGCCGAGTATCACCAGGCTCGTCTCACCGAAGGCGGGGCTGCGCTCGCGGCGGTTTCTGTCGACGGCGCCATCAACGACGTGGTGAAGTCGCGTCTCATGAGCCTTCCCGACATCACGTCCGCAACGGTGGTGCGACTCTCCGAGCTGGATCCGTCCGGAGAGCAGGCGTGGAAGTAAGTCGTGACCCGGATGTAAGAGCCGCGCACTCCCGGGATGCTTCGGGACTCGAGATGATTCCCGACGGAGTGGTGCGACCGCAGAGCGGCGAGGAGGTCGTGGACGCGCTGCGCGAAGCGGCCGCCGAGCGGTCGACGGTCACGCCGGCCGGCTCGCAGACCAGCATGACCGGAGCTTCGATTACCGATCGCGGAGTGCTCATGTCGATGTCGGCGATGAACCGGATCATCGACATCGATCCTGTGCGCCGGCTGGCGCGCGTCGAGCCCGGTGTCAGGATCGGCGAGCTCAACCGCGCTCTTGCCGAGCACGACCTCCTTTTCGCGCCGGACCCGACGAGTGAAGAGGATGCGACGGTCGGAGGCGCCATCGCATGCAATGCCTCCGGCGCGCGGACTTTCTTCTACGGAGCCACGCGCAATCACGTCAATGCGCTGCGCGTCGCCCATGCCGACGCACGAATCGGGTGGTATCGGCGCGAGCGGCTGGAGAAGAACTGCGTCGGCTACTCGATGGTTCAGGATCCGGTGGACTGGTTCATCGGGAGTGAAGGAACTCTCGGCGTGATCGTCGAGGCGGAGCTCGTGCTCGTGCCCCGGCCGCTTGCTCCGGTAGGCCTCGCCGTTCCATTCGCCACTCTCGATGCGGCGCTCGGATTCGTGGTTGCGGCGCGGGAGAAATCAGAATCGATGCCGAAATGTCTCGAGCTGTTCGACGAAGGTTCTCTCGCCATCGCTTCGAAATTTGCAAAACGTGACTGGCATGCTTCGGCGCGCGCGATGGTGTATCTCGAAGACGACGCAGGAGAGTCGGGTGATGTCGATCCGGTTCTCGGACGGTGGCTCGATCTCGCTGAGGAATGCGCCGCCATCAGCGAAGACATTCGAGTCTACCATGGCGCTGCCGACCTGCGCGATGCGAGGCAGATGCGTCATTCGGTCCCCTCGACAATGAACGAGCGGGGCTCCCGGTACCGCGCGAGCGGCGGAAGGAAGATCTCGACAGACTGGGCAGTTCCGTATCGAAAGCTGAGCGAAGCGCTGCGCGAATCCTCGGTCGCTGTCGCCAACCACCGCGCGCCGGCCCCGATCACGTACGGCCATGCGGGAAACGGTCACCCTCACCAGAACTTCATCGCGGAGGACGCAGATTCGCTCGAAAGGATCGAAGCTGCTGTCGAAGAGACGTTGAAGCGGGTGATTGCGCTTGGCGGCACGGTATCGGCGGAGCACGGTCTCGGAAAACTGAAGCGCCGATGGATCCATCTTCAGCTCTCGGAGCGGCAGATGGAAGTCATGAAGCACCTGAAGCACGCGCTCGATCCCGCGGGAACACTTTCGCCAGGCAACATCCTTGACTGAATTATCGACTCCTGTCTATCGCGCTGTCGTCCTCGACGTGGACTCCACGCTGTGCGGCATCGAGGGCATCGACTGGCTCGCCGAGCGTCGCGATGTTGAGATCGCCAGGCGAATTGCGGACGAGACGGCGCTCGCAATGCGTGGAGAGCTGACTGTTGACGCGATCTACGCCTCGAGGCTCGAGACAGTTGCGCCGACGCGTGACGAAGTCGCAGTGCTGGGCGAGGTGTACATGTCGGCTCTCGCTCCCGGCGCTAAGGAAGTGATCGCGAACTGGATCGACGCTGAAATTGTCGTCGCGCTCGTGTCGGGCGGATTTCGGCAGGCGATCGCCCCGGTTGCAAAAATGCTCGGCATTCCCGGCGATCGCGTTCACGCGATGGATCTCGTATTCGATTCCCAGGGCGCGTATGCGGGTTACGACATCGAGTCACCGCTCTGGAAAATGCTCGGAAAACGAGAGCTCGTTGCGGGGCTGGAGCTTCCGCGTCCGGTTCTGATGGTGGGGGATGGCAGCACCGACCTCACGACGCGGCAGGTAGTGGATGCCTTCGTGGCCTTTACCGGTTTTGCGAACCGCGAAGAGATCACGCGTCAGGCAGATTTCATCGCATCATCCTTCAGGGAAGTCGATGACATCGTCTTCGGTCGTGTCTGAGGCTCAACGCCTCCCGTCTGAGCCGGACACCCGCGACGAAGACGTTCCCCTTCACGAGGACGTGCGCCGCCTCGGCGATGCGCTCGGAAAAGTCATCGAGCGCCTCGAGGGAAAGGTCGCGTTCGAAGTGGTCGACACGCTGCGGAGGAGCTGCCGGTCGCGGAGAAGAAACGAGCCGGGGTCTCCGGATCTCTCCACGCTGATCGACAAGGCTTCGGAGTTTCCTCCCGAGGTAGCCGCGATCGCGGCCCGCGCGTTCACCCTGTTCTTTCTTCTCATCAACACTGCGGAGCAGGTACACCGGGTGAGACGCCGTCACGCGTACGAGATGGCGCCGGATACACCTCCTCAGCCAGCGTCCGCGCAATGGACGATGCTCCGCCTGCGCGATCTCGGCTACTCTTCCGGGCAGGTGGCGGAGTCGCTGCACAAGCTGCACGTGCGCCCGGTCCTGACCGCGCATCCCACGGAATCGACTCGACGCACGCTGCTCGCGCTGCAGTCCCGCGTCGCGGACCTGCTGATGTCGCGTGGCGCGAAAGAGATGCACGACTCTTCCGAGACTGACGAGTCCCTGGACGCGGAAGTCGAGCTTCTCTGGCTGACGTCCGAAGTCAGGCAGGATCGTCCATCGGTTCGCGATGAAGTGAGCACGGTGCTGTGGTATCTCGAAACGCGGCTTCTCGAAGCGAGCGCAAACGCATCACATGCAATGGTGCGCGCGTTCGAGCAGGTCTTCGCCACCGGCGAGCGTCGCGATGAAGTGGCGCCGTCCATCGGGATCGGCACGTGGGTCGGCGGCGATCGCGACGGCAATCCGTTCGTCACTCCAGGTGAAACGCTGGCTGCATCCCGCCGTGCGAGCTATGCGATCCTCGGACGATATCAGTCGGAGGTGGATGAGCTCGTTCGCCGACTCTCCATTTCGGCGCAGATCGCGCCGGTGAGTGAAGCACTTCGCAAGTCTCTCGAGACCGATCGCATGCTGCTCCCGGATGTGTGGGAGACGAACTGGCGACGCAACGAAGACGAGCCGCTTCGCCTCAAGCTCACTTTCATCGAGGCGCGACTCGCTGCCACGCGAAATGTCATCGCGTCGCGCGATGCCGGGCGCGAGGCAGGCGATGCGGCCGCATACGGTAGTGCCGCGGATTTCGCCCGCGACCTCGAGCTCGTCGCCGAATCTCTCGATGCGGCGCGTGCTGATCTCTCGCGGCGGCGTCTGCTCGATCCGCTCCTCGCTTCGGTCGGCGCGCACGGCTTTCACGGGATGATGATGGACCTGCGCGATCACGCCGACTCGCATCGAAAGGCTCTCGACGAGATTGCAACCGCTGCCGGCGTTGCGCTCGACAGTGAGTCCCTCGCGCGCGAGCTTCTCGGCAAGCGGCCGATTCTGAGCGACAACGTTCAGCTCTCGGATGATGCCGCTCGCGTGACGGGGACGTTCACGGCGATGCGGACAATCCAGCTCGAAGCTGGCGCTGACGGCGCATCGACATACATCGTGTCGATGACCCAGTCCGCCGACGATCTCCTCCGAGTGCTGCTGCTGGCACGCGAAGCAGGGCTCGTCGACCTCGCAGCCGATCCCCCCAGATCGGCGGTGGATGTCGTGCCGCTGTTCGAGACGCTCGACGACCTTACGCGCGCGCCGGAAATAATGAAGTCACTGCTTGCTAGCGACGCATATCGGAGACAGCTGCGCGCTCGCGGCAACCGGCAGGAAGTGATGATCGGCTACTCGGATTCCAACAAGGATGCCGGGATCCTCGCGTCTTCGTGGGGTCTCTACCGTGTGCAGGAATCACTTGCGTCGGTATTCGAGGAAGCCGGCGTGGAGCTTCAAATCTTTCACGGGAGAGGCGGCAGCGTAGGGCGCGGCGGCGGCTCGCCGGTGTACCGTGCCCTTGCCGCGCTGCCGCCGGACACCATCGACGGGACGATCAAGATCACAGAGCAGGGCGAGATCATCTCTCAGCAGTTCGGCCTGATTCCGATTGCCGAGCGGACTCTGGAGGTGACTCTGTCCGGAGTTCTTCTTCAGGAGCTCACGGACTGGCGTGACGGCGTGGACCAATCCGAGGTCGCTGCGTTCCGCAGCACGATGGACCAGCTTTCCGCGCGGTCGTTCGACATCTATCGCAAGTTCGTTCACGACGATCCTCGCGTGTTCGAGATGTTCGAGAGAGCGAGTCCGATCGAAGAGCTGGCATCGGCGCGCTTCGGATCGAGACCCGCGTACCGGCCTGGCAGCGGAAGCGGAATCGAGAGCATTCGTGCGATCCCGTGGGTTTTTGGCTGGACGCAGAACCGGCTGATGCTCCCGGGATGGCTCGGCGTAGGTACCGCGCTGTCGGAGGCCGCCGCGCAGAAGGGCGGGCTCGAGAGACTTCAGCGCATGGCCGCCGTGTGGCCGTTCTTCGACGATCTTCTCGCACGGATCGACATGGTGTGCGCGAAAGCGGATGTCGAAATCACGCGCGCATATGTCGAGAGACTTGGCGCCGACACCGAGCTTCTCGACACACTCGTTGAAGAGTACGACCGGACTGTCGCTCTGATCCTGCGAATCAGGAATGTCCCTGACCTTCTGAGCGACAACGCGGTCCTCAAGACAGCCATCACTCTTCGGAACCCGTACGTCGACGCGCTCTCCGTGCTCCAGATCGCTCAGCTGGCGCGCAAGCGAGAGCTGGCGCTCCGGAAGGGCACGAGTCTCGAAGAGGTCGAAGCGATCCTCGCTACGACAGTGAGCGGTATTGCGCAGGGACTGCGCAATACCGGCTGACCTCACCCTCCCTGCTCGAACACGACGTCGACTGGAATTCCCTTCGTCTTGAGGCGGTCGAGATCGCGCTGGAGCTCCGCCGGAATCGTTCCGTACTGCTGCTGGAACGCTCCAACCCCCTCGTAGTCCCCGTTGCCCTGCAGCGTGAGAATCTTCTCGCTCAGAGAATTCGCTGCAGTCTGGAATTTCGCGAAGTCGACTCGATACTTGTTCGTCGCGGAATCGCGCGTGAATGCGCCCTGTTCCTTGAGGTAGTTGAACGCCGCGATGTTCGCGCGTCCGTGCGCCGCGGCGCCGCCAAAGCGAATCGACCTGAAGATGCTCGCGAGGAAGCTCACGTAGTTCGAGCGAACGTCCTCGCCCTTGAGCTCTCCCTGCTCGTTGAGCTTCTGAATCATGTAGAGGCCGAGGATGTCCGCCTTCCCTTCCTCGAGTGAGCTGTATCTCTCCTTGATCGCAGTACGGACCGGTCCTTTCCCATTGATCGTGTTCTTGATCCCCAGCCCGTGCGCCACTTCGTGAAACATCGTGTTCTCGAAGAACGCATTGAAGTTCAGCAGTGCAAGCTGCTCGGGATCGATCAGCTCCTGCGCGATCGGCATGAGGATGCGATCGAACTTCGCCTGGATGACGTTCTTCAGCTGCAGGCGTCGTGTGCCTTTCTTCAGCTGAACTTCTTCGTCGTTCGGCAGATTGATGGCGATTGTCTTGGCGCCTGAGTTGGCCTGTCCGCTATAGAAGACGGCCTCGTATGCGTTCAGGTCGGAGTCAGTTCCCGGAGTTTCACGCTTGTACTGGTCGGGCACCGGAATTCCGCGCTGCAGCGCGGGAAGCATCGATGCGTAGCGCGCGAGACGTCCGCTCCAGGCTTTGTCCTTGATGAGCACGTACGCTTCGTTCGCTGCCTTGTATCCGTAGAGCTCGTCCTCGTATGTCTCGATCGGGCCGATGACGACGTCGATGGTGTTGTTCTTCATGTCCATCCACGCCAGATCGCTCGGCTGATACCTGTCGGTGAGCAGCGCTGTTGCACGCAGCTCGAGATATCGCTTCAGTCCCGGATCTTCAGCGAGCTTTGCTGCTTCGCGAAGCTTTGCCGCGGCGATCTCATTCTGTGCCTTGAACGCGACACTGTACGGGACCGCGATGAGCGAGCTGTCGGGTCCGCGCCGGACTAGCGTGTACAGGTCCTTGAGAGAGTCGGCGTGCGCCTTGGGGCCCTTCGCAATCGCCGCCTCGAACTCTTCCTTGGTGATGTTCTTCGGATAGAGGTTGGCACCCGGAAGCCGCGGTCCAATCTCGGGAATGAAGGGCGCGTTGTCGGCGAGTCTGTCGTATGGTCCGTAGTTGATGTCGATGAAGCGGCGGATTTGCTCATCGTTCACCGTCGCGAGGAGCGAATCCCGCGATCCCCACGTCTGCTCCCAGAAGATTGGATCCATCGCCTTTGCCGCGTCGATCAGGAGCGGCAGCATCTGCCTCTCTTTTTCAGTGAGAGCCGATGTGTCGGCTGCGAGCTTTACAGTCGTGTACGCGGCAATGCGGCTCTCTATGCTCGACCCTGCGGCGCCTGAAACGGCGGCGGAATCCGCACTGCCCGCCGCAGGCTTCTCGCAGGCGGCGAAAGTGAACAGCAGCGCCGCGGCAGCGGTTCTCGAGTAGATCGTTCTGGTCATTCGTTCTCCGTGATGGTGCAAGCGTATTGCTGGACTTTATCCGGTGCTGCGACGCGACGCCAGCCTTCGCCCATTGACATGCGCGCCGACGCATTTGCATCCTACGATCTCCCACATCCACAACGATGCCAACCAATCGCCGCGACTTCCTCAAGACATCGGCCGCTATTGCCGCCGCGGCCGGTGCACGAGCCGCATTTGCCCAGCCGCTGGGATTCCTGCCGAATCCCCCATCTGACTCCATCGTCGATGACCTCGCGCTCGAAGCGCTGAACGCAGCCCAGGCAGCGGGCGCTTCCTACGCGGATGCGCGCATCGGCCGGTACCGCCGGCAGTCGGTCGCTACCCGCGAACGAAACGTCACCGGAGTGAACGACAGCGAATCATATGGTATAGGGATTCGCGCCCTCGTGAAGGGCTCGTGGGGATTCGCCTCGACGAGCACCATGACGAAGGAAGGGGTAGGGCGTGCGGCCCAGGAGGCGGTGCGCCTCGCAAAGGCTGCGAACGGCGTTCAGCGACGAGCGGTAGTTCTCGCTCCCGTATCTCCGGTGAAAGGAACGTGGCGCACGCCGATCAGGCGCGACCCGATCGACGTTCCGATCGAGGAAAAAGTTGCGCTGCTGCTCGCGGCAAACGAAGCGGCGCTCAAGGTACCGAAGGTCCGGTTCGTGAACTCCGGCCTCCAGCTGCTGCGGGAGGAAAAGACACTCGCTACCACCGATGGCACTCTCGTCACGCAGACGTACGTACGAGTTGGCCCGCAGTTCTCGGCGACTGCAATCGGGGACGGTGATTTCCAGTCGTACAACGAGGAGCTGGCCCCTCGCGGATCCGGATGGGAGTACGTCGAATCGCTCAACATGCCCGGAAACGCCGAGAAGTGGGCGTCGCTCGCGGCGGAGAAGCTGACCGCGAAGTCGGTGGAAGTAGGCAGGTATGACCTCATTCTCGATCCCACCAATCTCTGGCTCACGATTCACGAGTCGATCGGCCACCCGACCGAGCTCGACCGCGCGATGGGATACGAAGCGAATTTCGCCGGCACTTCGTTCATCGCGCCCCCCGAGAAATTCATCGGAAAATTCCGGTATGGCCGCGACTTCATGAACGTGCAGGGCGATCGCACCCAGGAGAATTCCCTCTCCCGCACGATGTGGGATGACGAAGGCGTTCCCGCCGACAAGTGGCTGATCGTGAAGAACGGCATCTTCAACGACTACCAGACCACGCGTGAGCAGGCGAGCTGGATCGCACCGCTGACCGGCGTGAACAAGTCGCATGGATGCTCGTTCGCCGACTCCTGGTCCAGCGTCCAGTTCCAGAGGATGCCG
>DASWQD010000025.1:0-16945 GCA_036398255.1 Gemmatimonadaceae bacterium
AGTTCGAGCTGGCTGTTGGACAGGAGGCGCAGATCCAGGGAAGTGCTGTGAGCGTCAGGTTCAGCGGTGTCGGGGAGGATTCCCGATGTGGCAGCGACGTCCAGTGCGTCTGGGAAGGGAATGCGCTCGTCCGGCTCATCCTCAGCTCGTCGTCCGCGACCCCGAGCGAGAGCGCCCTGAACACCGCTCTCGAGCCGAGACAGACTCCTTACGCCGGGTTCACCATTCGGCTCGTGAGTCTCAAGCCCCATCCGAAGGCGGGGAAGCCAATCCCCCAGACGGAGTACGTGGCGACACTCGAGGTCCTGAACTAGGCCGGCACCGGCTGCCGGGCTTCGAATCCAGCCAGGCCTTCAAACGTTCTGACCTTCAGGATTGTCATACCCGGCAATCCTTACAATCAACAGAACACAGCCATGCCGAACACAAATTCGCTTCTCAAGGCCCTGATCGTTGTCGCCTCCATTTTTCCCGTCGGCACAGCGGCGGCCCAGAAGAACGATGCCGACTGGATCGAGGATTGTCACAACGACCGTGACCGGCATGGCCGCCGCGAGGCATACTGCTCGGTGACGGAGTCGGGGGTGCGCAATCCTGGCGGAAACATTTCGATGGATGGCCTTCGCAACGGCGGGGTCACCGTCACTGGATGGGACCGTGACAGCATGGCCATCCGGACGCGCATTCGCGTGACAGCGCGCTCCGAATCCGAAGCCCGGGCGGTCGCACGAGAGGTTCGCACCTACGTGCGGGGCGGTGATGTGATAGTCGAAGGACCTCGCCAGGACGACGATGTTCAGTGGTCGGCTTCGCTTTACGCAATGGTCCCGCGGCGCTCGAACCTTCGCGTCGGCACGCGGAACGGCCCGATCACGGTCGAGCATGTCAAGGGCGAGATGGATCTCCAGACATCGAATGGTCCCCTGACGCTTCGCGAGCTTGCCGGATCGGTGCGCGCACGCACCACGAACGGGCCGCTCACCATCTCGCTCGCCGGCACTCGGTGGGACGGATCCGGCCTCGAGGCACGGACTACCAATGGACCGCTCACGATCAGCGTTCCCGACGGATACAACGCGAGGCTGGAGACCGGCACCACCAACGGGCCGGTGAGTCTCGGGTTTCCCATTACGGTGGTCGGACGCATCACCCGCGACATCTCGACCGATCTCGGCTCAGGCGGACCGACCATTCGCGCCAACACCACGAATGGCCCCCTCACGATCCGGCGGAAATAGGGTTCAAACCTTAGAGGCCTGGAAACTATCTGACTGCCAGTACGGCGCGTGACGCGAGTCACTGCGAAGACGCGATGCTGATGCATTCGTCGGCATCGCCGGACGACTCGGCCGATGTGTTACTCGCGGCCGGGGGAGACCGAAGGGCATTCGAGCGGCTGTATCGCCTGCATGTGAACCGTGTTTTCTCGCTGTGCACCCGGATGTGCGGAAGCAGAACAAAGGGGGAAGAGCTGACGCAGGATGTGTTCGTGAGAGCCTGGGAAAAACTGCCGCAGTTCAGAGGCGACGCCCAGTTCTCGACGTGGATTCACAGAGTGGCAGTGAACATCGTGCTGACCGACCGAAAGAACGAAGCGCGAAACAGGAAGCGGATGGTGGAAGACGAATCGGAGAGTGGCGAGACACCGCTGCAGAAGGCTTCAGTCACTCCCGGCTATGGCGAAAGGATGGACATCACGGCGGCGCTCGAGAACCTGCCGCCGGGTGCGAGACAGATTTTCGTACTGCACGACATTGAAGGATACAAGCACGAGGAGATCGCTGAGATGTGCGGAATTACCGCCGGCGGAAGCAAGGCGCAGCTGCACCGGGCGAGACTCCTGCTGAGAGAGGCACTGACACGATGACCGACAAACGTCTAACCTGCGCAGGATGCGATGAGCTGTTCCTCGAATACTTCGAGGGAGAGCTGGACGCTGCGCGCCGGACGATGATCGATGCGCACGCTGCGACATGCGCGCGCTGTCAGGGACTGATCAGAGACATCCAGGGAATTACGGAGACGGCGGCAAACCTTCCGGATCTCGAGCCTTCGCGCGACTTGTGGCAGGGCGTGGCAGACCGAATTCAGCCCGCGGTCGTTGCGATCGGATATCGGCGCGAAGGCATCAGCCTTTCGCGTCGCGTGATCGGACTCGCTGCCGCGGCACTCGTTGTTGTGTCATCGAGCGTCACCTATCTCGCCACTCGCGGTCCGGAAATCGTACGCGTCACCAACGCTCCGCCGCCTGTGCCGGTTGACGGGGCGAACATTGAAGTCGGCGCTCCGGCCCCGTCGGTTGAGCCCTCGCCGAATGCACTTGAGATCTCTCCGGCGGCTGGATCGGGAGCGCCCGCAGTCCGCGCTCCCGACAGACAGCGTCGGCCGGATGTTGGAGGCTCAGCTCCGGCTGCGTCGCCGCGAACGGCGCTCGCCTCCGTGAGACCAGCTCCCACCAGCGCGGCCGATGCTGCGCTCGCTCCAGAGATCGCGCTGCTGCAGAACATGCTGAAGCAGCGTCGCGATCAGCTCGACCCTTCGACGATAAAGGTCGTCGAGGACAATCTGGCCCTCATCGATGCGGCGGTTCAGCAGGCGCGCGCGGCACTCATGCGCGACCCCGCGAGCGGTTTCCTCACGGAACGGCTCGACAACGCATTGCAGAAAAAAGTTGAACTCCTGAGAACGGTGGCTTTGCTGCCGTCGAGATCGTGAGGACACACAAGTGACAGGGAAGAGAATTTTGAAAGGTGTGATGAGCCTCGCCGCGATGTTGTGCATCAGCGGCGTGGCGCAGGCCCAGGACAATTTCAGATCGCCGGAGCGCGTCGATACGACGTTCACTCTCGATCGAAACGGCACGGTGAGCATCTCTATCTATTCCGGGCGTGTGAACGTGACCGGTACGAGCGGCTCGACTGTGCGCATTCGAGGCACGGCCGAGCGTGAGGAGATGCAGGTCAGGACGCGGCCGGGGATGGTGAGCGTCAGCCTCGAGCCTGAGACTGGACGCGGAGGCAGAGCCGAGCTCGACGTGACCGTGCCGATGGGTACGAACGTGGTGCTCGAGGCATTCTCCGCGCCATTCACGGTACGGGGGGTGAAGGGTCCTGCGCAGATCGAGACACTCAGTGGAGGCGTCGAGGTAACGGACGCGGTTGGAACCGTCGAGGTCGAAGCCGTTTCCGGCAGCATCGACCTAGCCAGGGTCGAAGGCAACGTGCGTGCGGAAGCGGTGAGCGGCAATGTCACCATAACTGGCGTGACGGGCGATGTCGACGCCGAATCCGTCAGCGGCCGGGTCTCGATCACGGGAGCGAAATCCCGATCGGCCCGTGCCGAAAGCGTGAGTGGATCCATCACGTACTTCGGGACAATCGAGCCGACGGGCAACTATGCCTTCACCTCGCACTCGGGAAGACTGAACCTCGGGTTCCCGCCGAATGCCGGAGCGACTGTGAGCGTCGAGACGTTCAGCGGAAGTGTGGACAGCGACTTCCCGGTGACACTCGAAGGCGCACGCAGCCGTCATGGACACGAGAGCAAATTCGAGTTCAGGATCGGAGACGGTCGCGCGCGCATCGTACTCGAGACTTTCAGCGGCGCGATCAGGATTCAACGAGGCACAAACCGGGACAACGAGGAGTGATCATCATGCGACGTGCGTCAGCGCTGCTCGGAGCGATTGCCTTTACGGCGGCCGCGGCCGGTGCCCAGGATCTTGGACGGAACTCAGAGACGTGGACGTGGGACGGGCGAGTTGCAAGTGGCAACTGGTTCCGGCTCTCGTCAGTCAACGGCCCTGTGACCGTCGAGCCGAGTAACGACAACATGGTGCATGTCCGCGCGGAGAAGGATATCGGACGGGGCCGAGTGACCGATGTTGCGTTCCAGGTCATTCAGAGTGGCGGTGATGTTCGTATCTGCGCGCTGTGGCGCAACGATACCTGCGACGAGGATGGTTTCCGCTCACGCCGGCGCGACGATGATGACGATGACGACAGGCGGGACCGCCGCGACGTGAAGGTTCGCTTCACCGTGCGCGTGCCGGCGGGAGTGCGCCTCGGCGCAGGCACCGTCAATGGCGAGATGAGAGTTCGCGATCTCACGTCACAGGTCAGGGCAACGACAGTGAACGGCCGCGTGGAAGTGCGAAATGTCGGCGGGGAGGTCAGGGCGTCGACGGTGAACGGCTCGGTCGATGTCAGCACCAGGAATGGTCCGGTCGAAGCTACGACCGTGAACGGCAGCATCGATGTGCGGATGTCGTCGTTGAGCGGCGACGGTGACATGAAATTCGCGACGGTCAACGGCAACGTCACGGTCGAGACGCCGGGATCGCTCAACGCACGCGTACGCATGGGCACGCTTCACGGCTCGATCACGAGCGACTACCCGGTGCAGATCTCCGGAAGATTCGGTCCTCGTCGCGCGGAAGGAACAATCGGGCGCGGCGGGCGCGAGATCGAGATGGAGACGGTGAACGGAAGCATCGAGCTCAGGCGGGCGCGCTGAGAAGAGCGGAACGGCTCGTGCAACTGCTCAGCTCATCGAAATTCACGGATATTGATGAGCTCAGCCCGCCAGGACGCAGCAGTCGTCAACAATGAGTCCGCCGGCCGCTTCGAGATAGACATCGAAGGCCAGCTCGCTGTGAGCAATTATCGGCGGCGCGACGACAGGATCGTATTCACTCACACCGAAGTGCCGGAGCAATTCGAAGGGCGGGGAATAGGCAACAGGCTCGCCGTCGCTGCACTCGATTTCGCCCGCGAGGAAGGCCTCCGAGTCGTGCCGCGCTGTCGCTTCATTGCGGCTTTCATCGAGCGGCACCGGGAATACCAGGATCTGGTGGACAAGCCGGCCTGACGCTATTCAGGAGGCGTGGAGTTCAAGGATCACTTCTCTGGCCGGGCCGCACTCTATTCCCGGTTTCGCCCGCGCTATCCGGACGAGCTCTTCACCTGGATAGGCGGGCTTTGCCGTCGACGTCGGCGAGCATGGGATTGCGCGACAGGGAGCGGCCAGGCCGCCGTTGGCCTCGCCAATATTTTCGAGCGTGTGATCGCCACTGACGCGAGTGAAAAGCAGATATCGATGGCCGAGCCGCACCCATCGATCGAATATCGCGTCGCAACCGCATATGAAAGCGGGCTCGAAGGTGCGTCAGTGGATGCCGTCACGGTCGCGCAGGCGATTCACTGGCTCGAGCACGATCGCTTCTACGGGGAAGCGCGGCGCGTTCTACATCCCGACGGCGTCATCGTGGTCTGGGCATACGGCGATCCTGTCATACAGGACGATCGTATCCATCAGGTCGTCCACGGCTACAACCGTGGCACGATCGAGAATTACTGGAGGCCGGAGCGCGACGTCATCCTTGCCGGTCTCCGGACAATTCCATTTCCATTTCGCGAAGTTGATCCGCCCTCATTCACGATGGAACGACTGTGGACGCTTGCCGAGCTAGCCGGATACATGCGGACGTGGTCGGCAACGGCATCCTACGCTGAAGCTCGCGGATTCGATCCTGTCGTTCGAGTCGAGTCTCAGCTTGCTCAGATCTGGGGAGATCGTGAGACTCGGCACAAGATCAGGTGGCCACTTTTTCTTCGCGCCGGATTCCTGAGTTAGAAAACCACGACAGACAGTCGTCAGTCGGTAGCATACAGCTAGCGCTATCAGCTACCGACTAATGGCTGCTTTTCACTGGCTTACTTGGTAGCCCCAGCTGTCTCCGGCAACAGTACGAATCGCGCGTAGTTGCCAGTGTCGAAGTATTTCCGCGCAGCCTGCTGAATCATCGCGGGAGTGAGCTTCCGAACCATCTCGTCGTATGCGGGTCCAAGACCACCGAGATCCTCTCCGGCCTGATCGCGAGCGCCGATGTTGCCGAGCCAGTACGCGTTGGTTTTGACTTCGACCTCGCGCGCCCGGAGAATCTCCTCCTTCACCTTGTCGACGTCAGCCTGCGGTACCGCCTGGGCCTTGAGGCTGTCGATCAGGGCAAGCGTGGCCTTAGAGAGAACCTCAACGTTCTCTGGCGACGAACCGAAAGCGACGGTCACCGCATATTCCTGACGCGGCTCGCGCTGGCACGATCCGCTGACGTTCGGGCTGTACGTTCCGCCGAGGCGCTCGCGGAGCGACTCGTTGAGCCGGGTCTGCATCAGGGTCGTGAGCGCTCTGAGAAGGAAGCGATTCTCCGGCGTGTACGTGCACGCGCCGGTGAACACGAGCCGTGTCGACGCCTTCTGCTCGCTGCCCTTGCGAACGATGCGCTCGACGAATCCCTTCGGCGGCTTCACACCGGTGTCACGCGCTTTCTCGACGCGGCCCTTGTTCGGCAGCGATGCGAGATATGTCTCAACGAGCGGCTTGACTGCCGCGGTGTCGACGTTGCCTACGAGCACGAACGTGAAATCGCTCGCGTCGGCGAATCTGTCCCTGAAGAAAGCGAGCGACTTCTCCGCCTTCACTTCGTCGAACACCGTCGGGGTAAGCGGGCGCGCGCGGAACGCATGCTGCGCGAGCGTCACCTGGATGGTGTCCTGGAACACAGCGTCAGGCGAAAGTCCGCGGTTCGCGAGAACCGTCGCCGCCTGGCCGCGGAAAGTCGTGAATACCACGGTATCCAGTCGCGGTGCGGTAAACGTGAGATACGCAAGCTGGAACATCGTCTCGATGTCCTTCGGCGAGCTGCGGCCGGAGAGTCCCTCGGTCGTCTCACCGATCGACGGAGCGACGTTCGCGGCCTTGCCGGCCAGAGTCTTTCCGAGATCGATGCGGTTGAACGTGCCGAGCCCGCCGAGCTGCATCACCTGCGACGCGAGTGCGGCTGACATGTAGTCGGCATCGCTCGCGAGCGAAGTACCGCCCGGGCTGTATGCCGAAAACAGAACTTCGTCGGCCTTGAAGTCGGTCGGCTTGATGATGACGCGAGCGCCGTTCGACAGCTTCCACTCGACGGCACCGATGCTCGTGATCGGACTCGAGGAAACGATCTTGCCGGCAGCCGGCGCTGTCGCGATAAGCTTGTCCGACGAAACATTCTCGGTCCATGCAGTGAGTGTCGTCTTCGCGGCCTTGTCGAAAGCGGCAAGCAATCCGGCTCTCGTCGGCTGTGCGACACCGTCCTTGATCGGCGAGAGCGCGATGATCACGCGGTTCTCATCCGTGATCCACTTCTTTGCCAGGTTGTTGATGTCAGCGAGAGTGATGGTCGGAAGAAGCTGCTGCGCGAGCTTGTACTCGTACTCGATTCCCGGGATGGCTTCTCCCTGGAGGTAGTTACCGATGTACTCCTCGACGTGCTGCTCCGACTGAGTCTTGTCGCGCTCCGCGTACGATCTCTCGAACGAGCGGAGGACGTTGGTCTTCACGCGCTCGAGCTCGGAAGGAAGAAATCCGAACTGGTCGACGCGGCGCGCTTCGGTGAGCAGAGCTTCCGCGGCACGCTCGATTCCGCCGTCCTTGACGTTCGCAACGAGGGTGAACGCCTCGGTCGTGCGGGCAAAGAACGCGTCCTTCGACGATCCCGCCGCGAGGAACGGCGCATCGGGCTTCTCGGAAATCTCGGAGAAGCGGCTGTTGAGCATGGAGAGATAGAGTCTCTCCATAAGGAGCTGGCGATAGTCGCCCACGGTCTTTACGCTGTCCGCGTCGAGCTTGTAGATCAGGTTCACGTTCGAGCTCGTCGCTTCCTTGTCACTCGCACTCGCCACGAGGGGCTCTGCGTTGTCGGGCACGTCGTACAGCGGACGCTTGACCGGGTTCGCAGGGCTCTTGAGCTTCGAGAAGTGCTGCTTGATCTTCGCCTCGATGGCGTTCACGTCGAAATCGCCCACGGCAACGACGGCCATGAGATCCGGCCGATACCATGTATTGTAGAACGTGCGAAGCTTCTCGGGCGTCGCCGACATGATGCTCGCCTCGGTGCCGATCGGAAGGCGCTCGGCATAGCGTGAGCCCTTGAACGCGACCGGGAGCCACTGCTGCATCATGCGATCGCCCGCTCCCTTCCGTCCGCGCCACTCCTCCCGTACGACGCCGCGCTCGGCGAGGATTTCCTTCGGATCGAAGATCTGGCCGTGCGCCCAATCCTCGAGGATCGTGAATGCCTGGTCGACGATGCGCGCCGTATCCGTCGGGATCGGAAGGATGTAGACCGTCTCGTCGAAGCTCGTGTACGCGTTCAGGTCGGCACCGAAGCGGACGCCGATCGACTCGAGATACTTGATGAGGTCGTTCTTCGCGAAGTGCTTCGTGCCGTTGAATGCAGTGTGCTCCACGAAATGCGCGAGCCCAAGCTTGTCGGGAGTCTCGAGGACGGATCCGGCGTTGACGACGAGGCGGAGCTCGGCCCGCTTCTCGGGGCGGCTGTTCTGGCGGATGTAGTACTTGAGGCCATTCGGGAGCTTGCCGATTCGAACCTTCGGATCGACTGGCAGCTTCTCCGACAACGACGGCGCGGGCGCAACTAGAGCCTGCTGGGCGAGGACAGGCGCCGCGACGAGCAGGGCCGCGACGACGGAAAACGTTTTCAGATGCATGATGTGTGGATCGAGGGGACTAACCGCGTGGCGGCTACGGGGAGCCTGCAATATCCATTGATACCCTCCAAAATCCCACTGAGATTCAGGAGGGCGATGTAAGGTTTTGGTATGGCGCGTCAGGCGCGCTTTTCGACGACGATCGTGTAGCGTCCGGCCAGCGCCGCGATGGTGCCGATGGCGATCCAGACCGGGGCGAGCACGACGCCGACGACGCCGAGGGTCAGCGGGATTTCGAGGAGGACTTTGCCCGCGTCGTTCTTGATGGTGATCCTGCGCGCGTTGCCCTCGCGGACGATCTCCTTGACCCGTTTCAGGAGGTCCTCGCCGGAGACTTTGTGCTCTTCGGTTTTCTTCGATGAATCGGCGCTTGAAGTGGTCATTGGGAGGTTGTTGGGGTTCGACATACCACAGTACGGTTTGAGGTGCGCGAAAGTGACACCGATGATTTAAGTTAGGACTTGCAGTGCGACCCGGTAGCTCAGCTGGTAGAGCAACGGACTTTTAATCCGTAGGTCGCGGGTTCGAGACCCGCCCGGGTCACTTTCCTACATCGCCGCGAGAATGTTCTTGAAGCGGGGAAGCTCGCGAAGCGAATCGAGGTCGGAATCATGCTCGACCCAGTCTTTCTGGCCGTATCCCTTGTCGACAGCTTTCTCGAGGCAGTTGAGCGCTTCGTTCGGGTTGCCGAGCAGTGAGTACATGCACGAGATGTTGTAAAGCAGGAGCGGATCGTCGGGGTTGATGGTGAGGGCCCTCCGCGCATACTCGGTCGCTTTTTCTCTCTCTCCGAGATTCGCCGCCACTGTTGCACCGAGCTGGCAGGCGCGCGCGTCATCGGGATTCAGCTCGAGACGCTCGTCGATGAGCCGAAGTGCCTTCCTGTACATCGACTGCCCCTCCTCCTTCTTTCCCATTCCGAGATAGCACTGGGCGAGAAAGTTTGGCGCCTGGAAATCTTCAGGCCGTAACCCGCAGGCGCGTTCGAAAAGCTTTGCACCTTCTGCGAATTCTCCCTGGGCAAACCTCGCTCGGCCGTAGTGGTAGACGGCTTCATAGAGCTTCGGGTCGAGCTTCATCGCGAACTCGAACTCACGCTCCGCCTCCTTGAATCGCATGCTGAGCGAATGCGCGAAGCCTGAAGAGAGGTGCGCCTCCGCGAGGTCCGGGCCCAGCTCGAGCGCCCGCTTGCTTGCCGCGTTTCCCTGAGTGAGGTTCTGCTCACGCGCATCGCAGTTCATGTACAGGAGCGAACAGCTGTCTGCGAGTCCCGCGTACGCGAGGGCGTAGTCGGGATCGATCTCGATGGCCCGCCTGAACATCTGCCGCGCGTATTCGAGTCCGCTGCGGCTCCACTGGTGAATGAACTGTCGGCCACGCAGGTAATACTCGTATGCCTGAAGATTGACAGGGCGATCGCGCTCGATCGCTTTCTTCTCTCCCTCGCTGAGAATCACCCGAAGCGCGTCGAAGATCGCCTGCGAGATCTCGTCCTGGATCGCGAACACGTCTTCCATGTCGCGGTCGAACCGCTCCGACCACAGCTGGTATCCGTCGGCGACGTTGATCAGCTGCGCCGCGATGCGGAGCTTGTTGCCGGACTTACGCACACTTCCTTCGAGCACTGTCGAGACTTTGAGCTTTCGTCCAATCTCCCCGATGTCGGTATTCGTGCCCTTGAACGCAAATGACGAGGTGCGTGATGCGACACGCAGCGATTGGATCTTGGACAGCGCGTTGATCAGCTCTTCCGCCATGCCGTCGGTGAAGTATTCGTTCTCCTGATCGGCGCTCATGTTCGCGAAAGGAAGGACCGCCACAGATTTCGCTGCTGACGTCGGTGTCTGGGGCAGCGTCGCGGTGTCGGTCGGCGTCGCGAGGATCTCACTCCCCAGGGCTTGCGCGAACAATGCGGTCGTCGTGAATCGTGATGACGCCTCAGTGGCCATTGCCTTGGCGACGGCGCGCTCGACGTGATCCGGAACGATGCCGCGAATCGTTCTCAGCGGCTTTGCGGTTTCGGTAAATCGCTTTGTCATCACGGCCGCCGGGTTCGGCCCGTCGAATGGCCTCTCGCCGGCGAGCATCTCATACAGGACGCAGGCGAGGCTGTATTGATCGCTCAGTCCGTCGAGCCCCTGATCGCCGGCCGCCTGCTCGGGACTTACATAGGCCGGCGTGCCGATCATCATGCCTGATTGAGTGATGGTGTCAGTCGCGGCGGAGCTGACGGCTTTGGCGATCCCGAAATCCATCACCATCGCCTCCCCCTCGTACAGCATCACGTTTTCAGGCTTGATGTCGCGGTGGACGACTTTCTGCCGATGAGCGTAGTCCAGCGCCGATGCGATCGCCTTGGCGTGATGCACTGCCTCCTCGACAGACAGCTGCTTCTCGCGTTCCAGGCGCTCGCGAAGCGATTCGCCCTCGACATATGGCATCACGTAATACAGAAAGCCGTCGCTCTCGCCGCTGTCGAACAGCGGGAGTATGTGCGGATGGTTCAGTCGCGCGGCAAGCTTGATCTCCCGAAGAAAGCGCTCCGACCCGAGGCTCGCGGCGAGCTCGGAGTGCAGGACCTTCAGCGCGACGACGCGGTCATGCTTGCAGTCCTGCGCGAGATACACCGTCGCCATGCCGCCGCGGCCGAGCTCTCGGTCGATGACATAGGAATCTGTGAGCGCGTTCCGAAGGCGCTCGATTGGAAGTGCCACTCGAAGTGATCTCGAATTTGAAGACTGCTGCCAAGTTAGAGGCCGAAGTCCAGTCAAGCCAGCGCATGACGCTCAGGACGTCATTCGACCGGCTTTACACCGAGCGCTTTATAGAGCCTCGCCACCTCATGGATGACACCGTCCTTCATGGTCAGCTCGACTCGCCGGATGTCGCTCATGTTCTCGAGCGGGTCGCCATCGACCACGATCAGGTCCGCCACCTTCCCGACCTTGATAGAGCCGGTCTCCTTGTCCATCCCCAGCACGCGTGCCGCGCCAATTGTCGCAATGCGAAGCACCTCCGCATTCGGAATTCCCGCCGCGCTGTACAGCTCGAGCTCGCGATGCAGACCAAATCCAGGAGGTGCGTCAGTCCCCGCGACAATGGGCACGCCGGCATCGTACAATGCTTTCACCATCCTGAGCATCGCCGGCACGGCGGCGCGATACACTGAGTCCTTCCCCTCGGGTACGGGCAGGCCTCCCGCAAGAACACCTCTGCGAACGACCGGAGGAACTCGCGGAGCGACACTCTCATAACCCGGGAACACGGTGCCCTGCCGCGCGGCGAACATCGTCTCGAACGCGCCAACGGTCGGATCGATCACCACGCCGCGCGCCTTGAGCAGCGCGACAAACGCGCGCACTCGCTCCGACCGCAGGTCAAGTCCCGCGGCCCGCTCCGCCACCGCCGTGAAACGAAGCGGCGTGCGAGTGTCCTTGATTGAATCTCCCCAGAAATTCAGGAAGAGAAAGTTCACGTGCTGAAGCTCGTCCGCGCCCAGCTTCACGAGCTGCTCAGCCGTCATGTACGCCGGCACGTGGCCGCTCACCTTGAGGCCGTGCTTGTGAGCTTCATCGATTATCGCGGGGACCAGCTCCGGCTTGATCGAGCTGTAGATCTTGATCTGCACGTACCCCAGCTCGGCATATCGCTTCACCGCGCTGCGTGCTTCCGCTTCTGTTGCCACGAGGACTTTGGTCGGTCCGGCAAATGGGCCGGGTCCATCCATGAACCCGGCCATCACGATATGCGGCCCGATCAGCGAGCCTTCATCGAAGCGCTTCTTTCTCTGAATCAATTCGTCGGTGTCGTTCGCCATGTCGCGAACGGTGGTCACGCCGCCGGCTAAGTGATGGAGACCATCGTTGTCGTCTGAATGCACGTGCATGTCCCAGAGACCGGGCATGAGCGTCTTGCCTTTGACATCGATGATCTCCGCATTCGCCGGCGCACTCACCTGAGCGGACGGCCCGACTGCGCTGATTCGACTCCCGGCCACCACGACGGTCATATTGTCACGCATCGTTCCGGCATCGGCGTCGAACAACCTGGCGTTTCGGAAAACCACAGCACCCGCCGGCTTCCTTCGCAGCTCCTTTGCAATCCTCGCGGAGCGCACCTCAGCGACAGAATCCTGTGCTTTCACAATCGCGGCGAGCGACGACTCCCATCCTTTTTGAATCGTCATGAGCCACGTGCTTCCGATGGCGAAAAGATTTCCGCGTTCATCGAGCCAGACGGGTTGAGGGGAATATCCCGTGCCCGAGACCAGGTACTGCCTCACGCGGATTGTTTTCCCGCCGCTCGAGAGCGATCGCTCGCCTGCGAGCTCGATGCTCGCTTCGCCTGCTGGAAACAGCGAAATGCCTCTGGAAGGGGACTTGAGGAGCGCTTTTGCGAGCAATCCGTACTCACCGGGCGCGCCGTCGAAGCTCACATAGAATCCGCGGCGGCCGGAGATCGACCCCCGTTCGGCCGATCCGTGCCACCTGGCGTTTCTGCCCTCGATGCTGAACCTCTCGTCAACTGGGACTTTGTAATAGTTGTGGCCGCGCAGTGACGTGCTGACGGGCACTCCGGATTCATCAAGCCTGACGTCCTGCGTGATCCTCGGCCCGCGCCCCCGGTCATTGAATTCGAAAAAAAGATGCAGCCCGTTCGAGTCCTGCCACGTCTTCTGAACACCTGCTACTGTCTTGCCCGAGAAGATCACCGAGTGGAATAGCGTGTCGGTCTGGGCCGGCAGAGTCCCGGCGCCAACCACTGTCGCGAGCAGGATGGAAATCATTGACCGCATTTAGGACCCTCTTGATTCAGGTCCTGTAATTATATCCCGGGCGTGAATCTGAGCCGTAGTTACGAACTGGCGAACGGCTCGTCATTACTGGC
The DNA here is from genome assembly GCA_036398255.1 of Gemmatimonadaceae bacterium. Lineage (GTDB taxonomy): Bacteria > Gemmatimonadota > Gemmatimonadetes > Gemmatimonadales > Gemmatimonadaceae > UBA4720. Next base: position 13,440 of record DASWQD010000025.1, read on the forward strand.
GCCCCGTGAGTTACTGGGGCGCCATCGAATGTTCGGCTGGCAGCCTCGACAACGAGTGACCTCTGCGCGACCGCGGCCAGTCAGTTGAACGCGCCCTTCGGGGCGCGTTCTTTTTTGCGCGCATTTCCAAACGGCGTAGCTTCTGCGCATGATTGCCGACAATCATCCGCTCCGGTGGCGCACACTCGGGCTTCTTGCCGTCGCCGAGCTGCTGGGAATGTCGCTGTGGTTTGCGGCGAGCGCGGTCTCGGCCCAGCTCGGAACTCAGTGGTCGCTCGGCGCAGCGGAAGCCGGCTGGCTCACGACCATCGTTCAGCTCGGCTTCGTCGCCGGCACTGCGTTCTCGGCGATGCTCAACCTCGCCGACATCATCCAGTCGCGAAAACTGTTCGCCGCATCGGCTTTTGCGGGGGCGATCGTCAACGCGTCGATTCTCGTCGCGCCGTCCTACGCGGCGGCGCTTATGCTGCGCTTTCTAACGGGATTCTTTCTCGCCGGTGTATATCCGCCGGCGATGAAGATGATTGCCACATGGTTCCGCTCGCAGCGGGGACTGGCGATTGGAACCATTGTCGGCGCCCTTACGGTGGGTAAAGCGACTCCCTATCTCGTCCACGCCATCCCGGACGTGGGTGTGTCGGCGGTGATTCTCACGGCCTCAGCCGGCGCCGTGCTTGCCGGTCTCCTTGTCGCTGCCGGGTTCAGCGAAGGCCCGTATCCGTTCGCGCCGCGCCCGTTTTCATGGGGGCTTGTCGCGACAGTCATCCGTGAAAGAGAATGGCGGCTCGCGACCGGTGGATATCTCGGGCACATGTGGGAGCTGTACGCGTTCTGGGCGTGGATTCCGGCGTTTCTCGCGGCGAGCGCAGCCGGCACTCGTGAGTCAGCTGGACTCGTGTCGCTCATAGCGTTTGGAACGATTGCCGTCGGCGGGGCGGGCTGCATCTGGGGCGGGCTGTACGCAGACCGGCATTCGCGCGAGCGGCTCGTGACGATCTCGCTTGTCGCGAGCGGGACATGCTCGCTCATGGTGGGATTCTTTTTTGGTGCGACGATGTGGATTCTCGCGCCGATCGCGCTCGTGTGGGGTTTCTTCGTCGTCGCCGACAGCGCGCAATTCAGCGCTCTCGTCACTGAATCAGTGCCGGGGCATGCAGTCGGAACCGCTCTCACCGTTCAGACGTCGCTCGGATTTCTGCTGACGATGGCGACGATTCAGGGTGTGCCGTTCATCGCTGCGAGGACAGGGTGGCAGTGGGCCTTCGCAATCCTTGCTTTGGGACCGGTGGTTGGGATCTGGGCGGTGAGGCAGCTCACGTTCTTCAAGCGAGCCAGGGCATAAAACCAAGACGAGAGTTCACAGATGACAGTTCTCCGATTTCAGATCTGGTCATCGGAGATCTGTGATCTGAGAACTCTCGTCTCGGTTTACGCAGTTTGCTTCTGGAGCGACCTCTTCCACTGCATGTATCCCATCGCCGACAAGACAAGGAAGACAAAGTATAGAACCGCTGTGACGTGCAGCGATTTGTAGATGTACATCCATATGTAGACGACATCGACTGCGACCCACACGAGCCAGTTCTCGAGCAGCTTCCGCGTCATCATCCACTGCGCGACGAGACTCGTGCTCGTAGTCATCGAGTCGATGTAGGGAAGCGAGGCATCAGTGGTTCGTGCCAGCAGAGTCCCGATTACCGCAGTTCCCGCCAGACCGATCCCCACGAGCAGGGCGCCCAGGCGCGCGGAGGTGCGGCTCACCGGTAGCTCGGTACGATTCTTTCCTCCGTAGAGCCAGTGATACCAGCCGTACGCGTTGAGCACCACGTAAACCACCTGAAGACCGGTATCGGCGTACAGCTTCGATCCGAAAAACACGAAGATGTAGAGGCCGACGTTCACGATCGCGGTCGGCCAGCTCCAGATATTCTGCCTGGTGCTCAGGAAAACGCTGACTACGCCGAAAACCGCAGCAACGATTTCTATTGTTTTCATTTACGGAGGGCTGGACGGAATGAGCGGGGAATATAGACGTGACATGGTTCCATCGTATCTTCGACTGATGCCAACCCGATTCATTTACACCGCTCTCCTCGCGCTCGTGCTCGGCGGATGCGGAATGCTCCAGCGCAAGCCGCCCGAGCCGGTCAACACTCCCGAGCTGCCGATCGCGAACGATGACGCGTTCGACTCATTGATGGTCGACTTGAGGAGCGTTGACACGACGATCGTCGTGGACCTCCGATATGCAACGGCCAACAACTTCACCGGCGAGAAGCTTCCCGGTTACGAGGCGAATCGCGCGTACCTGCGCGCGGAAGCGTCGGCTGCGTTAGCTGTCGTTCAGGAAGACCTGAGGCTGCAGGGACTGGGACTCAAGATCTTTGACGCGTATCGTCCGATACGCGCGACCGACGCGATGGTGGCGTGGACTCAGAAGACGAACAGGCCCGACCTCATCAGGGACGGGTACATCGCGTCGCGAAGCCGGCATAACCTCGGCGTAGCGGTCGACCTGACGCTCGTGAATCTCGCGACGAAAGCGGAGATCACGATGGGAACTCCGTTCGATCACTTCTCACGCGCGGCGCACACGAAGAACGCGAGCGGCATCATCCTCAAGAACAGGCAGAACCTGAAGCGCGTAATGGAGCGCCAGGGATTCGTGAACTATGAGAAGGAGTGGTGGCACTTCTCCTACACAGTTCAGAATCCCGTGCGCTTCGACAAGGCGATTCGCTAGCGCTCCGGCGGAGGCGGCTCGTCCGTGCTCGCCACGAGCGGAGCAAGATTCGATGCGGCAAGCTCCCGGTTCAGCGCCGGGAGAGACGACTCCAGCGCTCTCTGAATTCGCGCAAGATGGCTGGCAAGCTCCTTTGACAGCAGCTCGAAGACTTTGATCGTCTGATCCGTCGGCCGTGCATCGGCGCTCGCTGCGACGCCTGCGAGCGCAGCGATCTTGTTGTTGAGCCGGATCGGATAGTTGAGAGGATCCTGATTCGACCGGTTGTCCGTCTGATAGATCGCGCGCTCGGCGGCTGACAGGATGTTCTCGAGGCCGGTCGCCGAAATCCGGAACGCGTCGCGCTTTCCTTCCGGAAGCTTCGTGGTCCTGTCCGCAATCTGTGCGCGCATGTTCCGCACGAGCCGCACCGCGTCGTTCGCCTTCGTGGTCTCGTCCCGCACCTTCATCAGGAATGCGAACTGCGCGTCGAGATCAGCCTGCGTCGCCTTAGAGCGCGGATCCTTGAGAACCTTGAATGACTCGGTTTGCGTGACGCCTCCGACTTTCATGCGAACGGAATACGTGCCGGGCACGCCGACTGGTCCCTGAGTTCCCGCGGCCCACATGATGATGTTCTGGAAAGTCGAAGCATCAGGATAGCGGAGATTCCACGAGAAGGTGTTGAGCCCCGCCTTGTTCGATACTCTCGGCGGTGCGGGCGGGCGACGCGGGCCGTCGTCCGTCGTCTCCTCACTGCGAGACTCGCTGCGTTGAGCCGTGT
>DASWQD010000026.1:0-3063 GCA_036398255.1 Gemmatimonadaceae bacterium
ATTTTTTTGCCGGTGTTGAACGCTAGGTTTCCGAACCATCATCATGGGCGGAATGAGAAACAGACCCGGCGATTACCGCACCGTACGACTCATTGCCTCGTTGTCGATTGCGGCGGGCGCATACCTCCTCTTCCAGCATGGCAGGCGCCTCACACCGGGACCGTCTGATTTTTCGGTCGTCTGGCACGGCGCACGATTGCTTCTGGAGGGAAGAAATCCTTACGAGCTGATCGGTCCGGGTCGATTGGTCCCCTTTGGCTGGGAGCTGCACTATCCAGCCAGTACGCTCGTCGCCGCCTTCCCGCTGGCTCTCCTGCCGGAATCGCTTGCCGATTTTGTTTTCGTCTTTGGATCGGCGTTTCTGCTTGCCTACGGCGCCCTCAAGGAAAACCTCAATCGCGTCTGGATCTTTGGCTCCTCCGCGTTTGTCGTAAATGCCACGGCCGCCCAGTGGTCGGCTTTCACCGCATCAGGCTATTTCCTCCCACTCGCCGCCGTGCTCGCCTTGATGAAGCCGACCGATGGAATAGCCATCCTCGCGTCGCGCGACAGGAAATCGTGGATTGCGGCAGCGACTTTCGCGGCTTGCGCGATCGTCGTGTCACTCGCCCTCTTGCCGGGCTGGCCGCGCGAATGGTACACCAGTGTCAGCGGTACGTGGGAGTTCGTGAGCCCCGTGCGACGCTGGGGTGGGTGGCTTCTGCTCCTCGCAGTCCTTCGATGGAGGTCGCCTGAAGGACGGCTGCTGTTTGTTCTCGCGCTCGTCCCGCAGGTTCAGTCATGGTATGCCGGACTGCTTCCGCTGCTTGTCGCGAGGTCGAAACGGGAGAACCAGGTGCTCGCATTCGTGTCGTCGCTTGGATACCTGCTTCTCATTCCGCTCTCTTACGCGAGTCCGACTCGAGAGATCTCGATCTTTACGGTCGGCCACCTCATGGTCGCGTTCTGCTACCTGCCCGCGCTGATCGTGGTTCTCAGGAGACCGGACGAGAATAGCGACGCCACTCAGCGCCTGCCGAGGAGCACTCCGGTCGAGTCACCCGCAATGGGCGACCAACCTTTCCGCACGAGAGCTGATGTGAGTGGGGCAGACCTGGGCATCAACACTTTCGTTATTTCGAGCGAGTCGAGCTTTCGCTCCCACCCCTCGTCGAGGTGAATGATAGATGCGTATCGGCGAAGCTGGTCGTTTCCATACAGCTCCGAGCGCCCGTCGATGAAAACCGGAAGGACATCGTAAAAAATCAGGAAGCCGCCCCAGCTGTATTCGTTGAAAAGTCTATCCCTCGCGCTCACTTCGGTGCGAAGGGTGGGAAGCAAGCCGGTCGGGTATCGACGCTCCATGGCACGCTGCTGCGCCGCGGGCGACACCTGAAGCCATGAGCCGCGTGCGATCATTGCCAGCAAGGATGCTGCAACGACAACGTTGACAATATGGCGGCTCGAATCCGGACTGTTGAGACGACTCAGGCCGAGAACGCGACTCATCCACACGCTCAGAGGCTGAACTGCGGCAGCGATCATCGCAGCGGAGGCGATCCCGAACAGCATCACATGCCTTCCGGAGGCGAACGCCAGATATCCGAACGCGACAACGCGGAGCGAGCCAACGATTGCGGGCACTCCGCCCTTCTCCGCAGCGAACGCGCGATTGCGCCACATCAGCCCGATGCCAAGTCCGGCAAGAGCAACCTGGATGAGGATCGGAAGCGCAAGCCATTCGTCGAGTCGCGGCCTCTTCCATTCGTCGATATATGCGAGCGTAGGCGCGCTCGAGATCGACTGAGTGGCGAACTCGAAAATTCGGATCCCCCACGGGTTGGCGACGGCAGCGACTCCGGCGACGACCGCCGCCGCGAGAAAACTTCGCCATCGATGGTCCCGCACCACGAGCAGCTCTACTGCAGTGATGCCGAGCACCACCGGCAGAAGAGGAAACGATCCGTGTGTGTTCACCCAGACGATTGCCCCTCCCACCAGCAAGCCGAGAGCAGCCCGGCGACCGAGCCTCCCGGAGAGATAGCTGTCTATCGACGCAATCAGGACAGACAGAAAAAGCAACTCGAGCATCAACGGCCGCACGCCGACGGACCGCATCGCACCGACAAAGACAATCGGAAGAGTCATTACGATCGCGGACATCGAGACCCGCCGTGCACGCAGGTTGGCCGCGACAATTCCGTAGGCGACGCAACCGATCGCGGCCGCCGCTATGCTGTTGCCGGAGGGGCCGAGCGTCTTGTGCAGGAAACCCATCGCTGCTTCAGTCGCCCATTCGTGGGCAACCCACAGATTGGTCGCAGTCCACGAATAGATGTCACGCCCCGAAAGCGTAAGACCATCGGCCACATGCCAGCCGTTCACGACATGCCAGCCGTAGTCGTAATCATTTGCGGGACGAGCGCAGAAGAAGAAAATCAGCGCCAGCTCCAGAACAATCAGGAAGCGCGCGAGCGTGAAGCCCTGGCGAGAGCGAAAGCGTCCATTCACGATGGTCGCTCGTTCGGACGCATGAGCACCATGACCACTGAAGGCAGGTATGCGAAGAGAGCGAGGTCGTAGCCCCGCGGATAGAAATCGATGACGCGATCCGCGCCGCCCTGCGTGAGGATCTCCCGCATCGCGGGAACGGAAATAAGGAAGGCCTGAACAACCGCCTGGACGAGCGAGCCGGGTACGACGAGAAGCGGTACGGAGTCATACCACGCAATGTTCTGGGGCACGAGCGACAGCGCGGCGATCAGCCGTGCTTCAGGCCGTCGCCACCGGAGCAGCGCGAACAAGGCGATGATCCCACCGGGATGGGCGATCGGGAGCTTCATGTGACCGCTGTTCGCTCGTACGACCTCGATCCATTCCGCCGGCCACGCCGGGGAAAGGATCAATGACACGGCCAGCAAGATGCCGCCGCCGGCAACCGCGAAAAGCAGCGCGCGGCGAGACCATCGCGCCGCCAGAAGTGCCAGCCCAATGCTCGGTTTCCCGATGTAGATGAACGACAGTGCGGGCATGAGGAAGGCGGCTGTGATCAATACGGAAAGCTGCGAGCTGTGAATCGCGACG
>DASWQD010000027.1:0-15210 GCA_036398255.1 Gemmatimonadaceae bacterium
ATGCGATCATCGCCAATCTCGGAAAGGTGTCGAGCACGATCGCATCGAGAGATTTTCGCGCTGTTCAGATCCCCGAGGCCACGGATAACGTGCAGGCCGTGGAAGTCGCCAGCCGCCGCGTGACCGGCGTCGACGTCTTCATTGAAAGCTCGCTCCAGCCGGACGAGCTCGGCGCTGATCTCGTCGAGATCTGCAGCGGCACCACGGTCAATCTTCAGATGATCGGCAACAGGGGCAACACTGTGTGGCCCGTCGACGACGGCCGCAAGGTGACACTCGTGGACCAGTATCGCTGCCGCTTCATGAAGAAGGCGAGGAACGAGCCGCTGTCGAATTCCGAGATCCTGGCACTCCTAACGCGCATCGGCGAGACACATACCTGGATGCACGTCGAGAAACTCCAGCAATTCGACGGGGACGACGCATTCAGTAGAACGCAAAAATAAGGGAAAGTTCAAGCAGGTCTTGATCTTACAAAGCTCTTACCCGCTCGAGCGGTGTATCAGAATATGATTCGTACTGCATCTCTCGACTGAGACCCCCTTCAATGTCAAGGAAAATCCTCGCCACCCTCGCGGTGGCTGCAACTTTTTCGCACCTGAGCGCAGCGGCAACTCACGCGCAAGGAACCCTTCCGCTCAAGCATGCGGGCAAGCCGACGCAGACCGCCATCACCGCCGCCGACGCGATGACACGGCTATACATCTTTGCCGACGACTCGATGATGGGCCGCGGACTCGGCGAACCAGGCGGGCTGAAGGCGACTGCGTACATCGAGAAGGAAGTGAGGCGGCTCGGACTGGTTCCGGCCGGCGAGAACGGCACTTTCTTTCAGTCGCTGCCGCTCTACACGCGCACGCTCGATCTGACGTCGCGCCTCTCCGCTGACTCCGTCGCACTCGTCGCCGGGACCGATTACATCCCCATCCACCAGGGTGGAACGGCGCGCTCGCTCGATGGAGCGCAGATCGTCTACGCGGGAAATCCTGTCGCGGGAGCGTCGATGATTTCGCCGGAAGCTGCGGTCGGCAAGGTCGTGGCGATCAGTGGACCGACGGCCGGAATCTCACGCAGATATCCCGGCGCGGTCGGGTTCATCGCCGTCCGGCCGGACGCAGGTCTCGCGCAGCTGCGTCGCTTCGCAACGGCTCCCTCGACGCGAATGCGGAGCGCCGAAGACTCCGTCAAGACGAGCCTTCTTCTGATTGTGCCCACTTCCTCGGCGGCAAAGTTTCTCGGCGTTCCAGTCGAGAATGCACGCCCCGGCACGATTGGAAAAACTCTTCGCGGCGAAGTGAAGTACTCGAGCGTGGGCGCAACCGCGCGGAACGTCGTAGCGATTCTTCCAGGCAGCGATGCAAAACTCAGGAGTCAGTACGTCGCCCTCGGCGCGCACAGCGACCACCTCGGCCTTCGCAACGGAGCGATCGACACCGACTCGCTACGCGCATTCAATGAGGCGGCAACGAAGATCTTCATGGCGCGCACGAAGGAGATGCCCGACCTCCCCGGAAGCGGACTGACACCCGAAGAGCGAGCTAGCATCAAGGTGAACGTCGACAGCCTGCGCCGCATCCGGCCGGCACGTCTCGATTCCATTTACAACGGTGCCGATGACGATGGCTCAGGCTCGATCGGACTGCTCGAGGTAGCGGAGAAATTCGCAGGAGCGAAGGTGAAGCCCAAGCGCTCACTCCTCTTCGTGTGGCATACGGGCGAGGAAGAAGGTCTCTTCGGCTCGGAGTTCTTCACGGATCATCCCACGATCTCGCGCGACTCCGTCGTCGCGCAGCTCAACGTCGACATGATCGGCCGCGGCGAATCCGCGGATCTGCCAACCGGAGGCTCGGACTATCTCCAGCTCCTCGGCTCACGTCGTCTGTCGACCGAGCTTGGCGACCTGATCGAAGCGGTGAACAAGACGTACGCGTCCCCGTTCCGCTTCGACTATCAGTACGATGCGCCAGGTCATCCCGACCAGTACTACTGCCGCAGCGACCACTATGAGTACGCGCGCTACGGAATCCCGGTCGCGTTCATGAGCACCGGCGGACATGTGGACTACCATCAGATCTCCGACGAGCCGCAGCGCATCAGCTACACACACCTGGCGAAGGTGGTGAACTTCCTCGCCGACGTTACGGAGCGGGTGGCGAACCTCGATCATCGCGTCGCGGTGGATAAGCCGAAGCCGGATCCAAAAGGTGAGTGCGTTCAGTAAGACCCATACGGTGGCGGGTTTCATAGATTTCCCGCGATACCCTTTTCGGAGATCGCGTGTCACTCTCATATGATCGCCGCCAGTTCATGGCGTACTTCGGCAGCATCGGCCTCGGCTCCACGCTGCTGCCGGGAATTCTCTGGGCAAAGGTCGCCGAAGGCGCGGAGATAACGGCATCGAGCATCGCTGCCGCTGAGGAGCTCGCAGGTCTCAAGTTCGATGATGCCGAGCGGGCGATGATGCTCGAGAGTCTGAAGACGCAGCAGGGGAGAATCGACGCGCTTCACAAGGTCGCGCTCTCGAATTCCGTGTCGCCCGCGGTCGTGTTCGACCCGCTGCCACCAGGGAAGGTCATTCCGCAAACGAAAAAGCAGCCGATGGTGCGCTCGCGCACGTCGAGCCGCCTTCCGTCGTCAGACGACGAGATTGCGTTCCTGCCGGTGACCGAGCTCTCCGAGCTCATTCGGCGCGGAAAGCTCAAGCCGAGCAGGCTTACCGACATCTATCTCGCACGTCTGAAGAAGTACGATGCGGTACTTCGCGCAACCATCACGCTGACCGAGGATCGTGCGCGCGCCCAGGCAAAGGTCGCCGATGACGAAATCGCGCGCGGCAGGTATCGTGGACCATTGCACGGTATCCCGTGGGGAGCGAAGGATCTTCTCGCCGTGAAGGGCTACAAGACCACGTGGGGCGCGGGGCCGTACAAGGAGCAGGTGATCGACGAGGACGCGACGGTGGTTCAGCGTCTCGACGCAGCGGGAGCGATTCTCGTTGCGAAGCTGACACTGGGCGAGCTCGCGCAAGGTGACACGTGGTATGGCGGCAAGACGCGCAATCCGTGGAAGGTGGACGCGGGATCGAGTGGATCGTCTGCGGGACCCGCGTCAGCTACAGCGGGCGGACTCGTCGGCTTTTCAATCGGCAGCGAGACACTGGGATCTATTTCCTCCCCCTCGACTGTGTGCGGAACGACTGGACTGCGTCCGACCTACGGAAGAATTCCAAAGACGGGAGCGATGGCGCTCTCGTGGACGATGGACAAGCTCGGGCCGATCTGCCGCAGTGTCGAAGACTGCGCGCTCGTGCTCGACGCGATCTACGGGCCGGACGGAAAGGACAAGAGCGCGATCGCGGCTCCGTACAGCTGGGATGCATCGCTCTCTCCGAAGAAGCTCCGCATCGGCTACGTGAAGAGCGCGTTCGACATGCCGATGATGGATCCGAAGGACGAGAAGCGAACCATCCACGGGTCGAAGAAGTGGGATGACGCGGCCCTCGATGTTTTGCGCGGAATGGGCATCAACCTGATTCCCGTGGAGCTGCCCGATCTTCCGTACGATGCGATGCGAATCATCCTGACCGCGGAAGCTGCAGCCGCATTCGATGATCTCACACGATCCAATCGCGATGCGGAGCTGGTGCAGCAGTCACGATTCGACTGGGCCAATACGTTCCGGACTGCGCGCTTCATTCCGGCGGTCGACTACATCAACGCGAACCGGGTAAGAAGCACCGCGATCGAAGCGTGGGACGCGCTCATGAAGACCGTGGATGTGATCGTGACGCCGACGAATGCGGCCAATCTGCCGCAGCTCGTCGCGACGAATCTCACCGGACATCCGGCGGTAATTCTTCCGAACGGATTTCGCCCGGACGGAACTCCGGTCTCGCTCACGTTCCTCGGCGGATTGTTCGAGGAGGCGAAGCTCATGGCCGTCGCGCATGCGTACCAGAAGGAGACCGGCTTCCACAATGTTCACCCCGCGGTTCCTCCGACTCCCGCCAAATGACGATGGACGTGAGGCCGGTGACGCTCGAGGGAAAGCGTGTCCGGCTCGAGCCGATGCGGCTCGATCATCTCGATGCGTTGACGAAGGCGGGCGCGTACGAGGAGCTGTGGAAGTGGACGCGGGACTTCGCCCACACGCCCGAGTCGATGAAGACGTACGTGGACGAGGCGCTTCACCACGCCGCGGTCGGAGATGCCATCCCGTTCGTCACCATCGACAGGGAATCGGGCCGGGTAATCGGCAGCACGCGGTTCGCGAACATCGACCGGGCCAACCGGCACGTCGAGATCGGCTGGACGTGGATCACGCCTGAATTCCAGCGCACCTACGTCAATTCGGAGGCGAAGTATCTGATGCTGACGCATGCCTTCGAGGTATGGGGGTGCGCCCGGGTGGAACTAAAGACCGACGTTCTGAATACAAGGTCGCGGAAGGCGATGCTGAGGTTGGGGGCGACGGAGGAGGGAACGCTCCGGAAGCACGTCCTGGCCTATGCCGGGCGGTGGCGAGACACCATCTACTATAGTGTTCTGGACGTTGAGTGGCCGGGCGTGAAGTCCAGGCTCGAGGGGTTTGTGAAACAATAGTTTCCAGTTTAGTTTTTGACCGTTGCTTCACTAACGGGAAACAAATGTGTTCGACATCCCAGGCACCAGTTCGCCTGGGATTTCTGGTTCAAATGCTTTGTCTTTATCGTCGGCGCGCATGTGCGCGGGAACCGGCGTTGAGATACGACCCGGCAAGGTGCCTGGGCGTAGTAGACCCAACCAGGAGGTAGGTAGATGTCCCGTTTCTTGTCAGCGGGGATCGCGGCGCTTGCCGTGGCTTCGCTCGCAGCATGCTCTGAAGCTCCCATTTCGCCCGACAACGGGCCGGACGTTCCCGAAGCCATCGCGCTCAACGCGAACGTCAGCGGTCCCGAGCAGGTGATGGCAGGCGAAGTGATCGTGAAGCTGAAGGACATGGCTTCTGCCGCCGACGTCGGCCGCGCGCATGGGCTCGCTCTTGGCGAGCGCGGATACAAGGATGCGTTCGTCGTCATGCGCGGAAACGCAGGCGCCGAGCACGCGAATGCGAATGCGCTCGAGAGCGACAGCCGCGTGGAGTACGCCGAGCCGAACTACCTGAGACAGCCTGACGCTATCGATTCGCGTCTCTGGGCTTTCTACAATCCCGGCGGACTGAACATGAAGTTCACAAAGGGTCAGAGCACCGGGCAGTTCATTCCAGCGAGCTACGCGTCAACTGCTGATTCCGATGAAGACAACGTCGAGAATTACGCAACAGGTGGTGACCCTGTCGTCATTGGCAGCATCGACACCGGTGTTCGCCTCACGCACGAGCAGCTCGCCGGTCGTGTGATCGCGGGCAAAGACTGGTACAACAACGACAACGATCCGACTGACGACAACGGTCACGGAACGCACACGAGCGGAACGATGGCGGGGAACACGGTCGGAGTCGCAGGCGTGGCTGGTGCGGCGTCGAACGTGACGGTTCACGTCCAGAAGGTCTGCGGCCGCCGCGGATGCCCGACGTCGGCCATCGTCAGCGCGATTCGCGCAGCAGCGGACGTTCCCGGCATGGTCGCAATGAACCTGAGCCTTGGCGGTGGTTCGCTCTCGCAGTCCGAGAAGGACGCCATTGCCTATGCGAACAGCAAGGATGTTCTCGTAATCGCATCATCCGGTAACGATGGAGTCGGCACGGTATCGTGCCCGGCGTGCGATCCCGGTGCGATCTCGGTCGGCTCGAGCACGTGGAAGGATGAGCGCGCTTCGTACTCGAACTGGGGTCCCGGACTCGACATCACTGCCCCCGGTGGTCAGTGCTACTCGAACACGTCGGCTGAAGGCTGCATCTACAGCTCGTATTACTCAGCCAACAACTCGTACACGTTCATGCAGGGCACGTCGATGGCTGCGCCGCAGGTCACGGGCACAGCCGGCATCGTCGCCTCAGTCACGGGTCTTCGCGGTGCCGCGCTTCGCTCGCGCCTCGAAGGCACGGCGGATGACAAGGGCGCGAACGGCTACGACACGACTTTCGGAAACGGTCGCCTGAACAGCTACCGCGCTGTTACAAACTCGTCTCTCCCATCGGGACAGTAAGCAACACTGCTGAGTTGAACGGGCTCCCTCGCGGGAGCCCGTTTTTTTTTGCTGTAGATTCCCGGCATGACAAAACCTGCGACACACTACCGCTGGGATGACATGCCGAAGGAGAAGGTGACGGACATGCTCGATCGCCGGCTCATCACCGGCGAGCGCATGATGCTCGCGCATGTGTATCTCAAGAAAGGATGCATCGTGCCCAAGCATTCGCACGAGAACGAACAGCTCACCTACATCCTCGAAGGCGCGCTCCTCTTCTCACTCGGCGAAGATCAAAGCACGGAAGTCACGGTCAGTGCAGGAGAGGTGCTGCACATTCCCTCGAACCTTCCGCACAGGGCCGTGGCACTCGAGGATACGCTGGACGTCGACGTCTTCAGCCCGCCGCGCCAGGACTGGCTCGACAAGACGGACGACTACCTGAGGCGCTGACACGTGGACCTGGGCCTCACCGGCAAGGTTGCGCTCGTCGCCGCAGCGAGCACGGGCCTCGGGCGCGCGATCGCGCACGAGCTTGCAGCGGAAGGGGCATCGATTGCAATGTGCGCGCGAGGCGAAGACGCGCTCGAGCACGCGCGAGCGGAGATTTCGCGATCGACGGGTGCAGATGTCATTGCGATCGCAGGCGATGTGTCCCGCTCGAGCGATGTAGACAACATCACACGCAGGACACTCGAGAAATTCGGCCGCATCGACATCCTCGTCACGAACGCCGGTGGTCCGCCGAGTGGGAAGTTCGAATCGCTGTCGCCTGACATGTGGCAGAAGGCGTTCGACCTGACACTGATGAGCGTCATCAATCTCGCATCGGCAGTCGTTCCGGGAATGAAGGAGCGCAAATGGGGACGCGTGATCAACGTCACGTCGATCGCGGTCAAACAACCGGTGGACGGACTGATGCTGTCGAACAGTCTGCGGTCGGCGGTTACGGGCTTCGCGCGAACACTGGCAAATGAAGTCGCGCCGCACGGCATTACCGTGAACAACATTCTTCCCGGATACACACGCACCGAGCGCGTCGAGCAGCTTTCCGACGCAACCGCAAAGCGCGAGGGCATCACACGCGAAGCCGCGCTGGGCAAATGGGAATCGGAGATACCGATGCGCCGGCTGGGCGAGCCGCGCGAGTTTGCCGCGCTCGCCGCATTCCTGGCCTCGGAAAGGGCCAGCTACATCACTGGAACATCCATTTCCGTGGACGGAGGGTGGATTAAAGGCCTCCTCTAGGAGAGACGATACCCGGTAACGGAAAACAACCAGAAAAGACGGTACCTGGTACCGGAACAACCAGAAAAGACGGTACCTGGTACCGGAAACGCGCCGTTCTGGTTTTTCAGGTAACGGGTACCGGTTCCACTGGTTTTTTCGGGTACCAGGTACCGTTTCCTCTGGTTTTTCGGGTACCAGGTACCGTTTCCTCTGGTTTTTCGGGTATCAGGTACCGTTTCCTCTGGTTTTTCGGGTGCCAGGTAGCGTTTTCTCTGTTGTTCCGTGACAGGCCGGGCTAAGCCGACGCCCGGGATGCCGTGGTGACCGTTTTTCCTTTGGAAAACGGCTAAAAGCTCACTACATTGGGTGCCCCGGCCCCCTCGAACGACCTCCGGGCAGGATCCCCGTTCACCAATTGAATGACGCGAACAGCCGTGCACGCCAGTGAGACACCGGCACGACCGCCGACGCCCTACGACACTCTTCCGGAGGAGTCGTTCGACCGCATAGCAAGACTTGCGGCCGCGTCGCTGCGCGCGCCTGTTGCCATTGTCTCGCTGCTGGACGACGACCGGCACGTGGTGAAGAGCAGCGTCGGACTGTCGGGCCGCTCGCGGGTCTGGAGAAAAGTGCCGCTCGCACTCAGGTATGCGAGGCAGGTCGTCTCCACGGGTCGCGCTGCGTTCATCGGAAACACGACCGAGGCGAGAACACCCGACGGCGTTGCGTACGCTGTCGCACCGATCATGATGACGGACGGTCACGTAATCGGAACCGTGTCGGTGATCGATACGTCGCCGCACGCATGGACTCACAGCGAGATCAACGCGCTGATGGACATTGCGTCGCTGCTCGTCACGGAGCTCGAGCTGCGCAGCGATCTGTCACTCAAGCGGCAGACGCAGGAGCATCTCCTCTACAGCACGCTTCACGACGCGCTGACTGGATTGCCGAACAGGTCGCTGTTCACGGAGCGGCTCCGGCATGCGATGCGCCGGGCAGCGCGCCATCCCGACGATCTCTTCGCGGTGCTGTTCCTGGATCTCGACCGCTTCAAGGACATCAACGACAACCTGGGTCACTTCGCCGGTGATGAGCTGCTGCGCGCTGTCGCGCGCCGTCTCGAGGCGTGCATTCGCCCCGAGGACACCGTCGCCCGTCTTTCGGGCGACGAGTTCGCAATTCTGCTCGAGAGCATCACCGACACGAGCGACGCGGGGCGCGTGGCCGAGCGTATCGAGGAAGCGCTCTCGTTCCCGATAAATCTCGCCGGCGCGGAAGTCACTACTTCGGCCAGCATGGGAATCGTGACGAGCTCGATGGCGCACGATCAGCCTGAGCAGCTCCTTCGCAGCGCCGATATGGCGATGTACCGCGCCAAGGCAGCCGGACGCGCGCGCTACGAGATGTTCGACCGCGCGATGCACACCGACGCGCTCGAGCGGCTCCGGCTCGAGACAGATCTGCGGCGCGCAATCGAGCTCGGAGAATTCGTTCTTCACTACCAGCCACTCGTCTCTCTTCGCACTGGACGTGTCACCGGACTCGAGGCGCTCATCAGGTGGCAGCACCCCGACAGGGGACTCGTGCATCCGGCGGATTTCATTCCAGTCGCCGAGGAGACCGGGCTCATCGTTCCGATCGGAAAGTGGGTGCTGATCGAAGCGTGCAGCCGCATCAACGAGTGGCACGCGTCGCATCCGCGCGACGAACCGCTCACGATCGGAGTCAATCTGTCCGTGAAGCAGTTCTCGCAGCCCGACCTGATCGACCAGATCAGGAGCGCGCTCGAGACGACGGGCGCGCCAGCTGCATCGCTCCGGCTCGAGATCACCGAGTCCGCGATCATCGACAAGGGCCGCGCCGCGATATCGATACTGTCACGAATTCGCGAGCTCGGCGCGCAGGTGTATCTCGACGATTTCGGAACCGGCTATTCATCGCTCAGCTACCTGCACGGACTGCCGATCGACGCCATCAAGATCGATCGCGCGTTCGTGAGCAGCATGGATACCGACGACAAGAACCTGCGGCTCGTGCGTACGATCCTCACGCTCGCCGAGATCGTCGGCGTGAGAGCCGAGGCGGAAGGAATCAGCACGGCCGAGCAGCTGCGCGAGCTGCGGGCCCTGAACTGCGAGCAGGGTCAGGGGTACCTTTTCTCGGCCCCGATCACCCGCGAAGCGGTCGACGAAGTGTTGACGGCAAATCCAGTGTGGTAGGTTTTTAGCCTCGGGCTTTTCTGGTCGCCGGTCAACCGTTACATGAAAAGACTACTCCTCGTCCTTTTCGTCGCAGCAGCTCCCGGATTACAAGCTCAGCAGTTCATATCAGACTCGGCGCTGCGCACGATTGTCCAGGATCGTGTCGCGACGAAGCGCGCACAGGGAATCGTCGTCGCGGTGCTCGAGCGGGGAAAGCCACCGCGGCTGCATACGGCAGGCATCTCCGGACTTGCCGGGGTGCCGCTGGATGGCAACACCGTTTTCGAGATTGGGTCGATTACGAAGGCATTCACCGGCGCTCTCCTAGCGGAGATGGTATCGCGCGGCGACGTGAAGCTCGACGATCCCATTTCGAAGTACCTGCCGAGCACGGTTCGCGTACCCTCGCGTAACAGGAAGGCGATAACGCTCCTGGATCTCGCGACGCAAAGCTCCGGACTTCCGCGTCTGGCGACCAACATGCGGCCCGCGGACATGGCCAATCCTTATGCCGATTATTCCGTGGACCGGCTCTATGAGTTCCTGTCGACGTACAGGCTCACTCGCGACCCGGGAGAGCGGTATGAGTATTCCAATTTCGGGATGGGGCTGCTCGGGCATGTGCTCGCGCTGAGGGCGGGGAAGAGTTACGAAGAGCTGCTCAAGGAGAGAATTCTCGATCCTCTTGGAATGAGCGACACGAGAGTCGAGAGCACGCCTGTCATGAAGGCAAGAGCCGCGCAGGGCTTCGATGCGGTTGGAACACCGACCCCTTCCTGGAATCTTCCGACGCTCGCGGGTGCGGGAGCGCTGAGATCGACAGCTAATGACATGCTGAAGTTTCTCGCGGCGAATCTCGATTCGACTTCAGTTCCGCTCGGCCGAGTGCTCGCGCAGGCGAGGGCTCCGAAACGCGACGCTGACCGTCCCGGCAACACCATCGGACTCGGCTGGCACGTGGTGGATGTTCTCGGCACCACGGCGACATGGCACAACGGAGGCACGGGCGGCTTCCGGGCATTCATCGGCATGGACGATATCCGCCATCGCGGTGTGATAGTGCTCACGAACTCCGCGATTACGCCTGACGATATCGGCTTCCACGTCCTCGAGTCGAAGGTGGCGCTCGTCGCTCCGCCGAAGGTGCGGAAGGAGGTTGCGGTCGATCCGTCAAAGCTCGAGCCGCTGACGGGAGTCTACGAGCTGGCGAGCAATTTCCGGCTGACCATCACCCGCGAAGGATCGTCTCTCTTTGCACAGGGCACGGACCAGCCGAAATTTCCCCTGTTCGCGGAGGCCGAGACGGAGTTCTTCCTGAAAGCCGTCGATGCTCAGATCAGCTTCGTGAAGGACAGCGACGGAAAGTTCAGCAGCCTGTTACTCTATCAGAATGGCGGAAAGATCTCAGGAAAGAGAGTGAAGTAAGTGCGACGCTGCTGGGTTGCAGTTCCGATGCTCGTTTTCGCAGCATGTGCGCCGCCGCGCACGTCGGTTTCGTTCGACCTGCGTGCGGCGGGCGAAACGGGCGCCTCCGCTGAACCGGGAGCGGAACGCGAAGCCGAGTACACACCGGTGACACCGGAAGCGGCGGCTATCCTCGGATGTGATGCTGCCCCGACGTCCCCCGTCTGCTCGGTGGCAGTGCCGTCTGCCGAGGAGGATTCCGCATTTCGTGCGGAAGGCGCGCGTCTCGGCGACCATCCCGACCCGCGCTGCCGAAAGCTCGGGGCCGCGATCATCGCGAACGAGCGATCCGTCCGGATGTACCCGAAGGCGGTCGTGCGAAAGTCAGGTGGCGAGACGCGGTACGGAGTCGGCCATGCGTACGAGATCGACGATGAGTGGCTGATCCGCATCGCGCGCAGGATCAACGACCTGAATGAGCGGTCACTCGACGAAAAGAAGCGCACGCTGAGGCACGAGGTGTCGCACACGATTGGCGCTACGGAGACCATCGGGTTCGGCTGGACCGCTGAGGATTACGCGACGCGCTGTGCTTGACGAAGCCACACTGAAATCGGCGAGCGCTTTCCTCGCGTCGCCTGATGCGGGGCCCGTTTCCCGCGCGCTGTTCGATCAGTCGCCGTTCAGCACGGTGATCTACGACGCACAGGGTCATCCCCTCGCCGTCAACGACGCGTTCACGGCGTTGTGGGGAATCGGGATGGATTCCGTGCCTGAGGGCTACACGGTGCTCGAGGATCCCGAGCTCGAGAAACTGGGAGTGATCCCGGAGATCCGCCGTGCGTTCGAAGGTGAGACCATCATCACGCCGCCTCTGCGCTACGACATGTCGCGAATCGCGTCGTCGGGCAAGGGGAAAATTCTCTGGACGCAGGGACACTTCTTCCCGGTGCGCGACCGCGATGGGAAAGTGACGCACGTCGTGCTGAAGCACATCGACCTGACGGCGCAGATGAGCATCGAGGAGGAGTTACGCGCCAGCGAGGAGCGGCTCCGCCTCGCCGCCCACGCCGCCGGCATCGGGACATGGGACTTCGACGTCGTGCGGAACACGCTTCACTGGGATGACGGATGCAAGCGGGCATTCGGACTTTCTCCCGAATCGCCGGCGAACGACGAAGTGTTTCATAGAATTCTTCATCCGTCGGACGTCGAGCGCGTCGACAGAGCTGTGGCCGATGCGATGAACCCGGCGGGCGACGGCGCGTACGACGTCGAGTATCGCACACTTGGCGAAGACGGAGTGCTGCGATGGGTTCACGCGACGGGAAGAGTGTTGTTCGATTCCGAGGAAGGTGACCGCAAGCCCACCCGGTTCATCGGAACGATTGCCGACGTAAGCGAGCGCATGTCGCTGCTCGAGGCCGAGCGCGAAGCGCGCGCGGAGGCAGAAGAAGCGCGGCGGCGTGCGGAGGAAGCCAACCGCGCAAAGTCGGACTTCCTGGCAAAGATGAGTCACGAGCTGCGCACTCCGCTGAACGCCATCGGCGGTCATGCGGAGTTGATCGAGCTCGGCGTGCACGGAGTCGTGACGCCGGAGCAGCTGTCGGCACTCGAGAGAATAAGGAGAAACGAGCGACACCTTCTCGCGCTGATCAATGACATCCTCGATTTCTCCAAGCTGGAAGCGGGAGCCGTGCGACTCGACATCGATGACGTGCGGGTTTCCGGTCTAGTGGCTTCGCTCGAGCCGCTCATCGAACCGTTGTTCAGCGCCAAGGGCGTCAGGTACTCAGTTGCTGTGTGCAGTGATGATCTCGTAGCACGCGGTGACTCCGAGCGCATAGTGCAGATCTGCCTCAACCTCCTGTCGAATTCCCTCAAGGCCACGCCGTCGGGCGGTGATGTCGAAGTCTCGTGTGAAAAAAGCGGCGACAGGATCTCGATACGCGTTCGCGACACGGGGATTGGAATCCCAGCCGAAAGGCTGGAGGCAGTGTTCAGTCCCTTTACCCAGCTGGGACGCGCGCTGAACAGTCCCGATACCGGCGTCGGGCTGGGGCTCGCAATCAGCCGCGAGCTCGCGAGGGCGATGGGAGGTGACGTCACCGTTTCGAGCGAGGTCGACGTTGGCTCGACCTTCACGCTCACGCTGCCGAGCGCGATTATTAACACGGTGTAAGGGTTTTGAACGGAATCACGTAAAACCGTGATTTGCCGATAAATCAGCCGTAGTGTCCGGTGTCTTTCACCCGGAACCCATGCGCAAAGCGCTTATCCTGTCGCTCGTCGTCGTCCCTTCCGTCACAGCCGCTCAGGCATCGAATCCATCAGCAGCCGACACCACATCCCGCCGCGTGGCTCAGGCATCCCGCCGCAGCAGCGACATCGTCATCGACGGAAAACTGGACGATGCAGCGTGGAGAGCCGCCACTCCGACTTCCGGATTCACACAGAGCTACCCGACTCCGGGCGCGCAGCCTCTCGATCCGACTGAAGTTCGAGTTCTGTACGACGACCAGGCGCTCTATGTAGGAATCAGAATGGCGGACTCGCGCCCCGATTCCATTGCGGCGCAGCTTGCGCGGCGTGACGCCAGCGGCATCTACTCGGACTGGGTGCACCTCATCGTCGATTCGTATCGCGACCGGCGGACTGCGTTCCGGTTCACGGTGAATCCGAAGGGCGTGAAGAAAGATGTGTACACGTCAGACGATGGCGCGGAAGACACAAACTGGGACGCCGTATGGGATGTCGGCACCGACGTCGATTCCGGCGGATGGAATGCGGAATTCAGGATTCCTCTCTCGCAGCTGCGCTTTGGCGGCGTGGCGAAGGGAGCCGAGCGCGTCTGGGGTTTCCAGGTCATGCGCGACATCGCTCGCAGGCAGGCGCGCGACTCGTGGTCACCGTGGACTCGGCGGGATCCCGGATTCGTGTCGCGATTCGGGGATCTTCGCGGACTGGTGGACGTGCCATCGCCGGGTCGCCTCGAGATCATGCCTTACGTCAGCGCGAGCGCGGTTCGCGCGCCGGGTGACGCGGACAATCCGTTCTACAGCAAGACAGACTTCAAGCCATCTGTCGGCGGTGACCTTCGCTATGGACTTCCGGGCGGGCTCACCTTGACGGCCACGGTGAATCCCGACTTCGGTCAGGTCGAAGTCGATCCATCGGTCGTGAATCTTTCGGCTTTCGAGACATTCTTTCCGGAAAAGCGCCCGTTCTTCCTAGAGGGCGGCGACGTCTTCAACTTCGGCCGCGTGCGCACGTTCAACGACTACGGCTCGCAGCGGTACTTCTACTCGCGGAGAATTGGACGCTCGCCGCAGCGATTCCCGGGCGGTGGCAATGTCGACTACGCCGACGTTCCCCTCGAGACCACTATTGCGGCCGCGGCCAAGGTGACGGGCAAGATGGGCCCGTGGACGCTCGGGGTGATCGACGGCGTGACGCCCGAGGAAAAGGCGGAGATCCAGCTTGCCGATGGAGCGAGAAGGAGCACACCGGTCGAGCCCTTCACGAATTATTTCGCGGGAAGGGCGAAGCGCGATTTCCGAAACGGCCAGAGCCTCTTCGGAGGAATGATCACTTCGACCATGCGAAGCGTGGACGACGAAGTCTTCAACTCGATGCTGCGGTCGAACGCGACGTTCGGCGGAATCGACTTCGAGCACTCGTTCGCGAAGCGCGGATGGGTGACGAGCGGATTTCTCGGGGGAAGTCATGTCAGCGGCAGCAAGGAGGCGATTGCGTCCACACAGCTGAACAGCTCGCACTACTATCAGAGGCCTGACGCCGACTATGTCGAGTTCGACGCCGACCGCACGTCGCTTGGCGGTCACATCGGGGAGATCGCGATCCAGAAGAACGGCGGTCTGCACGGATCGCTCGCGTACAAGGAAGTGAGCCCGGGGCTCGAGCTGAACGACATGGGGTTTCAGGGACGGGCTGATTACCGGGCGATCTCCGTGCTCACGGGGTACCAGCAGGACAAGGCAGGGAAGCGGTTCCGCGACTACCTCATCTACGCTTACGCGAACCAGACGTACAACTTCGGCGGCACGTCGATCTATCGATCGATCAACGGCGGGGCAGAAGGAACGCTGAGCAATTTCTGGAATATGGGAATGAACTGGGGTTACAACCCTCGTTTTTACGACGATCGCTTTACCCGCGGCGGGCCTGAAGCTCAGGTGCCGTCAGGGCGCTACATCGGTTTGAACATCAACTCCGACAGCCGAAAGAAGGTCGTCCTTGGCGGA